>NZ_JAVBNS010000288.1:0-13620 GCF_031551385.1 Anaerosporobacter sp. | reverse complement strand
GTCCTGCTGTTTGATTAATAAAAGAAGGAGCCTTTACAGGTTCTTTCTGAGCATTTGTCTCTAGTCCTGTTGCAATTACAGTAATCGTACATTCATCTGGTGAAGCTTCATCGTACATAGCACCAAATATAATGTTTGCACTCTCACCAGCTAACTCTTGTACATATGTTGCTGCTTCATTTGCTTCAATCAAGCTAATATCGCCAGATATATTAATGATAACATGAGATGCACCTTCAATTGTTGTTTCTAGTAATGGACTTGTAATTGCTTGTTTTACAGCATCAAGACATTTGTCATCACCATGTCCAACACCAATACCGATATGAGCTACTCCCTTATCCTTCATTACCGTTTGAACATCGGCAAAATCCAGATTAATTAAACCAGGTACATTAATAAGGTCTGTAATACCTTGTACACCTTGTTGAAGTACTTCATCCGCTTTTCTAAGTGCGTCTGGCATTGTTGTTCTACGATCAACAATTTCAAGCAATTTATCATTTGGAATAACGATTAATGTATCAACATTTTCTTTTAAGCGTTCAATTCCCGATACTGCGTTGTTCATTCTTGCTTTCGCTTCAAATCTAAATGGTTTTGTCACAATACCAACTGTAAGTATTCCTAATTCTTTTGCTATCTGTGCTACTACAGGTGCTGCACCAGTACCTGTTCCTCCACCCATACCACAAGTAACGAAAACCATATCTGCGCCTTTTATAATCTCTGTTAAATCTTCTCTATTCTCTTCCGCAGCTTTTGCACCTACTTCAGGTTGTGCACCAGCACCAAGCCCTTTTGTAAGTTTTTCTCCAATTTGCAAACATGTAGGAGCTTTACAAGTTTTCAAATGTTGATTATCCGTATTCACACAGATAAATTCAACTCCTATTATATTCTCTTCTATCATTCTATTAACCGCATTATTTCCAGCACCACCAACTCCAATAACAAGTATTTTAGCGGTTGCATCCGATTCGTTAGTCCTTATTTCAAGCAAGGTACTTCCTCCTTTTTACTTATATCAAATTTTATAAACCAAATCACTCCCCGAAGTGACCTTGTGTTTTGTAAAAACATCTTCATGCTCTTACAATAGGTGTAAAATTATTTACAATGATAACATCATAACTATCTTATATAATATCTTTTATCAATTAAATAATCAACCCTAATTTAAAAGATTTTTATTTCGAAACTTCAAAATAGGTCTTATTTCCTATTGTGAAGTTTTCCATATGTAAAACCCCCTTCTTTCCTGTAATACTTGGCAGCATATTCTGTAGCTCTGCAATTTGTTCATCATACATGTCCTTTTCACCTAAAAGAATCTTAATATCACCACTATATAATATCACTTCATCATTTGATTGAAAGTGTATCGTATCAACATCAATTTCATACTTATGTATCAGTCTTGTCAAATCCTTAACAACGCCAAATAACTTGTCCTTTTGTATTGTAAGCTTTTCTGTCAATATCATTTTCTTGAATGTCAATCCTGTTACAATTGGAATTCCTTCATATTGTTCACTCGAACTATCAACAAGAATGCCATCTTTGTCAAAATACATATAATCTCCAAGATATTTAATACAGCCAAAAATTGCTTTTTCATATACATGAACTTTTACTGTATTAATACTAGTAAGTTCAACATCCATATATTCTATAAGCGGAACTTTTTTCGGTTCTCCATATTTGTATTTCAAAAAAAGAAGGATGCTGTTATTATACTGTGTATCCGATAGTAATATGTCTTTAATCTCCTCTTGTGAATACCGTTCACTTCCAATTATGTTGATATCTTTAATTCGGCTTACCTGCAGAAACACAGCTAGTCCAATTGCCAACAATACAAATGCCAGCAATATAACTTTAATCTTTATTCCTTTTTTCTGCTTTTGGACATTTCTCATTCTTTGTCACCATCTTCTTTGTAATTCTAAAGTTTATACTGCTGTCATACGTCATTTTGCTATATTCTTTGGATAACCTCTCCCTCACAACACCATTTTGTCTTGCATGGAAGAGGTGTGTATTGTTTAAGTTTCTTCTATATAATTAATTGTTGCTCCAAGCGTCTGCAAGTCTCTACAGATATCTTCATAACCTCTTAATATATATTCTATGGAATGAATGTCTGTTGTTCCTTTTGCAATCATTCCCGCAATAACTAGTGCTGCACCTCCACGTAATTCGTGTGCTTTAACGGAAGCTCCATGTAAAGAAGCAACACCTCTTATTATTGCAATTTTACCTTCCACTTCTATATTAGCACCCATCTTTACAAGATCTTTAACTACTTTATATCTCGCTTCAAATATATTCTCAATCAGTATACTATTGCCCTTCGCAATTGTTAATGCTGCCATAACTGGCGACTGTAAATCAGTAGGAAAGCCTGGATATGGTCTCGTTCTTAGCAAATCATATGCTTTAGGCTTTGATTTTTGTGTAACTACAATTCCCTCCGGGCTACTCTGTGTGATGCAGCCCATTCTATTAATTACTTCAATTACCTCCTCTAGATATGTCTCTACTGCGCCACGTAAAATTACTTTTCCACCTGTAGCTGCTACTGCAGCCATATACGTACCTGTAACAATTCTATCCGCTTTCACTGTGTATTCACAATCATGTAGTGAATCCACTCCTTGAATTACAATTGTTTCAGTACCAACCCCTTCAATCTTAGCACCCATGCAAATCAAAAACTCGCATAGTTCCTCTATTTCAGGTTCTTTTGCCGCATTTGAAATAATTGTTGTTCCTTCTGCTAATACTGCAGCTAGCAATATATTCTCAGTTGCACCTACACTAGGAAAATCCAGTTTTATTTCACTTCCTAGTAACTTTGTAGCCATACATGTAAGAAGATCATTCGCCTCAATAATTTCTGCATTCAAGCGTTTTAGTCCCTTAACATGCAAATCAACTGGCCTAGCACCTATTGTGCAGCCGCCTGGATATGAAATAGTAACAAAATGCTGTCTCCCTAGTAATGGACCAAGTAGTATAATAGAAGATCGCATTCTCGCTACATATTCATCGGGTATTCGATAGTTATTCAGTTGTGAGGCATCTACAATCACGGTAGAACCTTCTTTTTTTACGTTACAACCTATGCTATCTAATATACGAATCATACATTGCACATCACTAATATCCGGGCAATGATGAATTGTCGTAACACCACTATGCAAAACACTGGCAGCCAAAATAGGAAGTACCGCATTTTTTGACCCTTGAACTTCAATATCACCGTAAAGCTTCTTGCCTCCAGTAACCTGAATATAAGTCACAGCGCACACCCCTAACAGTCCATAAATATAATATATTATATGACTTATTAAAATATGTGTGCTAATTTTAAAATGCTTCCTTATCTTTCTGTTCTAATCTGATTAGAAACACTTAGCGCAATACCAATCTCAGCCAGTAACACGGATACCGAAGTACCTCCATAACTAATGAAAGGTAGCGGAATTCCTGTTGATGGAATGGAATTCGATACAACCGCTATATTAAGAATAACCTGTATCGCAATATGCGCCAAAACTCCAACCGCAATTAATCCTCCAAACAAATCTGGTGCGTTAATTGCTATAATAAACAATCTCCATAACAGCAAAACAAAAAGTAGAATAACTGCAATTGCGCCAAACAAGCCTAGTTCCTCACATATAATTGTAAAAATCATATCATTATGTGCCTCTGGGATAAACCCTAATTTTTGCATACTTTGACCTAGACCCGTTCCAAAGATACCACCTGATGCAATCGCGAATAACCCTTGTAAAATCTGATACCCCTTTGGATGTGATTCAACATTTCTCCAAACATCAACACGTTCACTTCGATAACCAACTCCAAATACATAAGCAGAGCCGACTGCAATACAAAGCACACCAACAATTATAAAGTACATTTTCTTTCTACTAGCTACAAAACAAATAGAAACCAATATGCCTGCAATTACAATCGCTGTACTAAGATTCTCTTTCGCTATTAATGCCAATAATGGTGCCATATAAAGTGCTATACGAAAAAAACCCGTGATTTTATCTAGCCTTCTTGGCGCTAGATTAACCATATATGCCACAAACAGTATCGTGGCTACTTTAGATAAGTCAGATGGCTGGAAGGATATAAACCCAAGATCAATCCACCTTTTTGCACCTTTAACATCTCTACCAACTATAAGTACTGCTATTTGTAATGCCAACGCTACTATGTAAATCAAAGATACTACCCTCACCTTTACTATTTGTAATTTTAAAACGAATATACGGTAATCAATTTTAGATATAATTAACATCGCTATAATTCCAAGCACTACTGCGAACCCCTGTTGCTTTACAAAATGAGCAGAATCTCCGCTAAACATTCTTTGTGCATTAAAGGAACTTGTGCTATAAATCATAACAAGCCCAAAACAAACAAGAAATAAGGTTAGAAATAGTAAACTATAATCGTAGTAACTATGCCTTTTCTTCTTTTGCGCCGTCCTCCTACTTTCACTTCTTGTCACTTTCTATCTCCCCTGCCTTTCTTGTTTCAAGTTTTTTAGTACAAAACACACAAACTACTCTTCTATCTTATGAACCAATTCCTTGAACACATTTCCTCTTTGCTCATAATTTTTAAACATACCCCAACTTGCACAAGCTGGTGATAGCAAAACTGCTTCTCCTGACTTTGCTTCTTTCACACAGAAAGCAACTGCCTCTTCAAGTGTCTCCGCAAAAACATAGTCTGTAAATCCAACTTCTTTTGCTGTATCAGCAATCTTTTCTTTTGTTTGACCTATTAATACTAACTTCTTAACCTTTCCATCAAACGCTTGAATCCACTCTGTAAAGTCTGAATCCTTATCATATCCACCACCAATTAGCAATGTCGGTGTTGTCATAGACTCAATCCCTTTTATTGCTGCATCAGGGTTTGTTCCTTTTGAGTCATTATAGTATTTTACGCCCCTCTTTGTTGCAACATACTCTATTCTATGCTCTACCGCTTCAAATGAGCAGATTGCTTTCTTTATATATTCCATCGGAACATCCATAGAAATTGCAATTGCAATACCTGCCATGATATTCTCATAATTATGTTTTCCAATTAATCGAAGTTCGTGAATATTACAGATATTTGTCTCTATTCCATCAAAACGACTATAGATTTCTTCACCTTTTAGATAGATTCCTTCTTCCAGTTCTCTAACAGAACTAAAGTACACAACTCTTACATTAAGTCTCTTTCCAATCCCTCTAAGTATCTCATCTTCATAATTGAGCACACAGGTATCGTATGGTGTCTGATTTTTTGTTACATTCACTTTTGCTTCTATGTAGTTCTCCATCGTATGATGACGATTTAAATGATCTGGAGTGATATTTAATATCGCACTAACCGATGGTCTGAATTCTTCAATCGTTTCTAGTTGAAAACTACTCACTTCTGCTACTGTTACCGAATCTTCTCTTGTCTCTTCCACAAGATTTGTATACGGAATACCAATATTGCCAACAACAAACACATTTTCAAAATATGCCTTCATAATAGACCCAACAAGTGCCGTTGTTGTTGTTTTTCCATTTGTACCCGTTATCGCAACTACATTTCCTTTCTCAAACTGATACGCCAACTCTATTTCTCCCCAAATAGGAACACCTGTTGCTCTTATCCTGTTAATCATAGGCAGATCCGTAGGAACACCAGGACTAACAACCGTAAGATCTAACGTAGCAATCAAATCCTCTGTAAGCTCTCCTGTTACAATGGTTACATTCTGCACATCATCAAGACGCTTCTTTAGTGCTTCAACATCTAATTCTGTATTTGAATCAAATAAGATAATATTAGACTTTGCCTGCTTCAATAGATTTGCCGCTGCAATGCCACTTATTCCTGTTCCAACTACTAATACAACTTTATTTTCCAATTCCATGTTTATCCTCCCTATAGTTATAACCAATTATTGAAGAATGCGTTCTCTTCACTCTTATATCGCCCAAAAGGCTGTAATACAAAGTATCGCCGTTATAATTGAGAAAACAGTCACAACCCTTGTTTCTGACCAACCACATAATTCAAAATGGTGGTGGATTGGTGCCATTTTGAATATTCTCTTACCACCTGTTACTTTAAAGTACATCACTTGAATCATAACAGATAATATCTCAACTAGATAAATCAATGCCACAAGAATAATAAACAATGGCATTCGTAGTACGCATGCTGTAGAAGCAACGAAACCGCCTAACGCTAGCGAACCTGTATCTCCCATAAAAACCTTTGCAGGATATAGGTTATATCCCAGAAAACCTAGTAAACTTCCTACCACTGCAAGGATAATCGGATTAATTCCACTATTTGCACCAATCGGAGCAATTATTGTTACTACTGCAAAAAATGTTGCAATTAGTATTGTCACACTTGTTTCTAGTCCATCGAGACCATCTGTGAAATTCGAACCATTCACAGTACCTAGCATTACAACAAAAAACATCGGAATGTACATCCATGACATATCAACTAACTTTCCACCTGAAAACGGAATTAATATTGCCGTACCGACATCTGTAAAATTCATAATATAGTATTCAAACACTGCCGTTACGATTAACTGCCCTAACATCTTTTGCCATGCTTTCAATCCCAAATTGCGTTTCATAACAATTTTAATATAATCATCTAAAAATCCAATCAAGCCATATCCTAATGTAACAAAAAGAATTGGGATAATGTTTGGATAGTCTTTAATATAGAATAAGCAAGTAAGTACAATACTTACTAATATAATAATTCCTCCCATAGTAGGAGTACCTGATTTTTTCTGATGTGATTGTGGACCTTCGCCACGAATGTACTGCCCTAATTTAAGTTTCTTTAAAAACGGAATTACAATGGGGCATAGTACAATCGTGATTGCAAACGATATCAACAATGGTAATACTACTTTAAAATCCATGTCATTCACCTCATATTTTCATACGTACTTTGCGTCTTATAACGATCAGCAAACCCGCCCAACCTATAATTATAGTCTAATCAAGATATAGAATCAAGTCACTATTTTTGTTAACTGTTTCGCCACATAAAGGAAACTGTTCAGCAACTGTATCTCCATCTCCTATATAGTATACTTCACCGAATTCATAAACTTTAATCAACTCATTTGCCTCTTCTTTCGATTTTCCCAAAAAATTTGGCACTGTAATACTACCAATATCATATTCTTTTATCTCTTGCTCTGTATAACTCTCTTCAATTCCTAGATATGGCAACACATTATCAAACACTTCTGAAATAACAGGTGCGGCGATTGTACCACCATAGTAGATTCCAACCGGCTCATCAATCAATATAATTGCAATAACTTGCGGATTATCTGCTGGCGCAAATCCCATGAATGAAGAGATGTATTTTCCTGTACCTCTAGGAAGTTTTTCTGAAGTAGCTGTCTTTCCACCAATTCGAAAACCTGGCAAATAAGCACGAATACCACTTCCATCAGAAACTACCGCTTCTAGCAAGCTCTTCATTGTATCTGATGTCTCCTTTGATACTGCCCCATCACTTACATCATATTTTAGCGTTTGAACATTTCCTGTTTCTGGATTTGTAATTGTTACTCCAAAATGTGGCGTTATCAATGTTCCACCATTTACAATTGCACTTGCTGCTCTTAATAATTGCAGCGGTGTAATTTGAAACGATTGACCAAATGATATTGTCGCTAATTCTACCGCGCCAATGTTCTCTACTTTATGCATAATGGAATTTGCTTCCCCTGGAACATCAATTCCTGTTCTGTTAAACAAGCCAAGATTCTTGAAATGTTTATACATATTTGTTACTCCAACCCTTGCACCAAGCTCAATAAAAACAGGATTACAAGAGTTCTTTATACCATCTACAAATGTTTCTGCGCCATGTCCGCCTACTTTATGACATCGAATCTTTCTATCTTCTACTATCTTGTATCCCGGACAGTAAAAATTATCAGTAAGTTTAACAACGCCTTCTTCCAAGGCAGCAGCCGCCGTAACTGTTTTAAATGTAGATCCTGGTTCATATGTATCACTAATACATGCATTTCTCCACATCTCATTAAGAAGATTGCTCTTCTCACTATCTGTTAATGTTGCTACTTGAGATTCATCTTTATCAATCAATGTATATGGTGAATTCAAATCAAATTCCGGATAATTCACCATTGCATAGATTTCACCATTTTGTGGATTCATCAAAATCATCTTCACACTTTTTGCTTGCTTCTCTTCCATAACTTTCTTTGCAGCCTGTTCACAATATTGTTGCATATTCACATCCAAACTAAGAGTCAGATTATTTCCTGCAATCGGCTCAATTCGATCTTCTGCCGCATTCTCAATTTCAAGACCTTGTGCAGTTGTTAACGTCAAGATTGTACCATCAATTCCTTGCAGATAATCATCATATTCAACTTCCAAACCGATGATACCCTGATTATCACTACCTGTGAATCCAATTACTTTCGAAGCAAGTGAGCTATACGGATAAAATCGTTTATAATCTTCATCAACCATAACACCATCTAAGTCATAATTTCTAATCTTATCTGCTGTCTCTTTATCAACGTTAGCCTTTATTCTTTCTATAGAAGAAACTTTCTCAACACGTTTTCTTATCTTATCTTCGCTCATGCCAAGCGTTTCTGAAAGTAGCTTTATAACAGTCTCTTTGTCTTTAATCTGGCTATGAATAACGGATATTGTACATACAGGTTTATTGGAAGCTATCTCAATTCCATTTCTGTCATATATAATCCCTCTTTCCGCCTTGATTGGTCGTTCTCTTTCGTGTAACTGCTTCGCCCTCACGCCATAGTAATCTGCTTGATATATCATAATATAGGTAAGTCTTATAACAAGAAGGCATGCAATAATTATAATAATTGCGAGTATAATTAATATATTCCTACGATTATAGGTTCGATTTGTTGCCATGAATAAACCTCTATTTGTTATTAATTCATTGTATTACCAATCTTTATAGGTTATTCCTTATTCTACTGGCTCGTTACCCGTATTATCTTGCGTTTTCTTTGAATCCAAAATATCTTTTATCTTATTATTTACTTCTTCATCAAAAAGCTTATAGTTTTCACCATCATCTTCGTCTGTAGTTTCATCATTTGAATTTGTATCATTTGTATTTGCATCATTATCATCTGATGTTCCATCTTCTTGGTTTCCAGCTTGTGTATCATCTTGTTGTACGTCGTCTTGCTGCGTATCGTCTGATTGTGTTGCATCTGTTTTATCATCATCATCTAAAGTAATACCATCACTTGATTTTAGTATTCCTAAAAATGGTAGAATCTCATTTAAAATATCATGTGTCAATTGCTGCGCATATGTACTTTGTGCTTGATCCTCATCATTTACTTCATCTACAATTGTATAGATTATATATTGTGGATTATCATATGGAAAATATCCAAGAAATGAAACTAAATATACTCCATCTTCACCGGTATGTTTTTCCGCTGTTCCTGTCTTACCACCAATTTGATAGCCTTTAATTGCAACTGTCTTTGCCGTTCCACTCTCAACTGTGTTATAGAGATATCTTCTTAGCAAATCACTTGTTTTCGTACTAATTACCTGCTTTGATAATACTGCATTTTTATTCTCTACTGTAGCACCATCTGCATTTTTTATTTTATTAACTAAATGTGGTGTATAGTAATATCCACCATTCACGGTTGCCGAAAACGCGGATGCCATCTGAACCATAGTAACTGTAAGACCTTGACCAAAGGAAGTCGTTGCAAGTTCCAGCGGATTCAACTGCTCTTCCGTAAATACTTGACCTATCTCCTCACCAGGCAAATCGATTCCTGTCTTTCTTCCAAATCCATAATTAAATTGGTATTTTGCCATTAAGCTACGTCCCATTTTAGCTACAATCTGCATCATTGCATCATTACATGATTTCATAATTGCTTCTTCAATGGTAATGTCTCCATGTCCACTACGACTTACACAACGGATCGGTTTTATCCCTTCTACTACAACCTGTTTACCATCACAGATATAATGATCTCCATCTTTTATAATATCTTCATCAAGTGCTGCCGCCATAACAAACGGTTTGAACGTAGAACCCGGCTCATAGTTTTGCGAAATCGCAAAGTTCTTCCATATGCCATACAATGCATCTAATCGCTCTTGTTCTGTCATTGCTTCAATTTCGCTCTTTGTATAGTAATCATCTAAATTATATGGATCATTCAAATCATATTGTTTATCCGATGCCATTGCAATAATTTCACCAGTATTCGCATTCATTACCATAACAGCACTGTTCTTCGCTCCGATATTTTTCATGAATTTAGTAATATGCTTTTCAACAATCTGTTGAATATTCAAATCAATCGTTGACACAATCGTATCTCCATCAACCGCTGGCTTTACTGTTCTTTCTAGGTTTAGCTCTGCATCGAAATATCCATATTCTCTTCCATTTGTTCCATTCAGATATGTATTATAGGTTTGTTCTAGTCCCCAGTTTCCTACGTTACCAGCAGAAGTAAATCCGATAATATCGCTGGCAGCAGAATTGTTTGGATAGATTCTTTTATATTCCTCCTCAAACCAAACACCTTGTATCTTACTATCCTTTTCCTTCATAGCTGCTTCAAACTCTTTGATTTCACTATACTCCAACTGCTTTAACATAACAGTATATTGATTCGTAGGCTTTTCAATAAGTATTTTATTCAACTCCTCGTATTCCAAATCAAAATACGTAGTTAATGCTTGCAATGTCGGTTCACGATATGGTGTTGTCTCTTCCCCATTCACTTTCTTTATTTCTAAGATTGTTTTTGGGTCAAGAATAAGATTATATACTTTAATAGAAGTCGCAAGAACTGTTCCATTTCGGTCTACGATATCACCTCTTTTGTAAGGTATTACACTACTACTATATGTCTGTTGTGATAATACTTTTTTTGAATACTTATCTCCATCTTCATTCCTTAAATATGTTAGTCTCGCTATCAACGCTATCATCAATAGCAAAACAACACCAAACACAAGCAAAGTTTTTGCCTGCATTTGGTGTGTAAATTTTTTTATTTTTTTCTCTTTTACTCTATCTCTTCTACTCATAAACGTCACCTACTTAGCATCTTCATCGCTTGGAATTTCTCCGAACTGTTTCACGTAATCGCTCTTGCTACTTTCATATTTAATCACTTGATCTTCTGTAGGAAATACCATTCCTAATTCTTTCGTAGCAATTTTATAAACATAACTCAAATCATATGTTCTTGAAATCTCTTCTAACGCAGCATTGTTATCTTTCTTCATAGTTACAACTTGACTTTCCATTGCTGCTATGCTTTTGCTTAGTGCCGTTATATCTTCCTGTACTTGTACATATTGCAAACACACATAGAAAGTAACTGCCACCGCTGCTACAAGCAAAATCAGCGACACACCGTCCATCGTTCTTGTTTGTTCTTTTCTACGATGTTCGGCTCTTTCTCTACGCTTTCGTTCTTGATATGTCTGCTCTTTTCTTCTTCTCTCTTCTGCATAATCATAGTCATCATCGTAATCATAATCACTATTATCTGCATAATCTGGGACAGCATGCAATTTTCTTGCATTAGTTCCATCAATGTAGTTTTCTCTTTGATAGTACTTGTCTTGCACGTTTTTACTTTTTCTCACTTGTTGTCGTGCCATTGTCCAATCTCCTCCCCAGATTTATTTAGTAACAAAACTATTTGCTACTATACTCGCTCAAACACCCTCAATTTCGAACTCTTTGATCTCTTATTCTCTTCAATCTCTTCGTCTGTTGGAACAATTGGTTTCCTTGTTACAGCTTTCCCCTTTGGCTTTTTACCACATACACAAACCGGAAAACTTGGTGGACATGTACAAGGATTCTCATTGTTGCGATAAATGCTTTTTACGATTCGATCTTCTAACGAATGAAATGTTATAATACTTATTCTTCCTTCCGGATTCAACAATTCAATCATATCGTTTAATGTATCATTAAGTACTTCAAGTTCTTTATTTAGTTCAATTCTTATTGCTTGAAATGTCTTCTTAGCAGGATGACCTGTATTCATTCTAACTTTCATAGGTATCGCTGCCTTTATTACTTCTATCAACTCATCTGTTGTCTCTAATGGTTTTTCTTCTCTTGCTCTTACAATGTGTTTCGCAATATTCTTTGCGAATTTATCTTCCCCGTAATCACGAATAATTCGATATAAATCAAATTCGCTGTAATCATTCACAATATCTTTTGCTGTTTGATCATTTCTTTGATCCATACGCATATCAAGAGGAGCATTCTCACGGTATGTAAATCCTCTCTCTGCAGTATCTAACTGATACGAAGAAACGCCCAAATCAAGTACGATTCCATCAACCTTTTCTATTCCTAGTTCTTGTAGCACTTGACGCATATTGCAATAATTACTTCTTACAATTGTTACTTTGTCTGAGAATTCCTTCAATCTCTCTGTTGCTGCCTCAATTGCTGCCGCATCCTGATCAATTCCAATGAATCTCCCTTTTTCACCAAGGCGTTTGCAGACTTCATAAGCATGTCCACCACCACCTAATGTTCCATCAACATAGATGCCGTCTGGTTTCATGTTTAAACCATCAATTGTCTCTTCTAATAGCACAGACTTATGCTTAAATTCCATTCTTCGACCTCCCATCGTTGATATGTGTATTTTCTCTCTCATTTAGTGTTTCCGTATATTTGAACGGATATCCGCTTTTTTACGCTCTAAAAACTTAATCCGAACTCTGACATATGTTCTGCAATCTCATCCATGTTTTCATAGGTATTATTGCTTTCCCAACGTTCTTTACTCCAAATTTCTATCTTATTAAGCACACCGACTAATACTAATTCTTTATCTAGCCCTGCATGTTCACGTAATTTTTGTGGTATAAGAAATCTTCCTTGCTTGTCTACTTCACACGCAGCAGCCCCAGCCATAAAGTAACGTTGCAACTGTCTTGCTTCTTTACTTCCTGGAAGTCCTTTTAATTCGTTCACGAAGCTTGCCCACTCATCATTAGGGTATACAAATAAACACCCATCAAGTCCAAGAGTTAAAACGAACTCATCTCCGAGTTCTTCTCTGAATTTGGCCGGAATAATTACTCTGCCCTTGGCATCCACTGTATGATTATGTTCACCCATAAACATAAAATCACCACTTTTCCTCCACTTCGTGACACTTCGCACCACTTTGCACCACTTAAACTGTATTTTATAACATTTCGGCGACTTTATCAAGCTTTTCCACAAACAAAAAGGCGACAAATTATGGTATCATAATTTGTCGCCTTTTGTATTGCACTATATATTGTGCATATTTATTAAATTTTAATGTAAGATACTATATATAGACTTTTTAGGTAATTAGTCCTATGTCTTTAGTCCTAGTCCTCTTTACGTTTTCGTCTGTATAGTGCAATGTGTTTATACAAGAGCAGACAGGCTGCAACCACTGCTATTATAACAGATATCAGTTCAGATACTGGGATTTTTGTCCCCCACAACAGTAGTTGATCTGTA
>NZ_JAVBNS010000140.1:0-3826 GCF_031551385.1 Anaerosporobacter sp. | reverse complement strand
ATAGAATTCAGGCTGTAATTGACGAATCGGATTTTCTAATTGAACTTTTATCAACTAAAAAACTAATTAATGATGAAACTGGCACTTATACCAATGAAGGATTAGCTACACAAGGACAACACGCAGTTAATTATGACCTTTATATGAAGAAAGCTAATGAAGCCAAAGACGACTTAACTAAATTAGATGCGACGAATGCTGATAATAAGAATGATACAAAATACTTAGAACGCAGAGCAGAATTACTACAAATGCAACAAGATTCCATACTAGCTGCCGAAAAAGAAAAGCAATCTATGATTGACTTAGCCAAAGAAGGCATATCAACTCAGATTAGTGCTATGGAAGATTTGATTGCTAAGAAAAAGGAAGCTATTGATCTTGAAGAGGAATTATATGAACGTCAAAAAACCATCACCCAAAAGACAAAGTCGGTTGCTGATATTCAAAAACAGATTAATGCGTTGCAAGGTGATGATAGTCTTGAAAATCGCAAGAAGCTTCAACAGTTGAAAGCTGCCCTAAAAGACGCAGAAACCGACTTAGAAGAAACTGAGTCAAAATATTCTCGTGATGACCAAAAAAAAGCACTTGACGAAGAACTAAAGAAATATAAAGAATACATGGAGGATTACTGCGAAGATACAGAAAATCTATTCCAAGATACTATGAATACTGTAAATTCAAGTAGTTCTACCATCGCCTCTACTCTTGAAACAACTGCTAAAAAGGTAGGCTATCAAATAAGCGAACATGTCACAGATGCTTGGAAAGATGCCGGGGATTCTGTTAAGACATATTCTAGCACATTTTCTACTTCTTCCGTTGGTATTATTGGTGTAATTGATAGCATTCGTCAAGCATGGAATGATGCAAAAGCAAGCTATGATTCGTATGCTGAAACCGCACTAGAGAAAGATAAAACTAAATACGAAGAAAAAACAACATCTCAAAAGATGCACGAAGTTCTTGGAAAATCTTCTACTACAAATGGCGAATCCAATAAGGGAACTTCTGCATTAAATAAATATGCCGCAAGTTTGGGGTATTCACAGTTATCCTATGCAGATATGGTTAACCTTGCAGGTGCTCTTGGAGTTAAAGACGTAAAAAGTGTCGCAGATGTGAGTACTTCTGAGAATGCTAAAGCTAACAGAACAGCTATCAAAAATGCAATGCAAAAGCAACTCATTACTGACTTACTTAATAACGGTACTGGTACTACTTTCGACTCAGATCTCAACAAATATATTGTAGATAAAGGATATAAAGCTTTATCATACAATCAAATGGTTACATTAGGGAAGCTTTTAGAAGTTGAGGGGTCAACTCTTGAAAACGTAAAAGATGGTAGTGCAACCAAAAATAAGATTAAAGACGCACTGGAAAAAGCCAAGTTTAGTAAAGGCGGTATGCCAGAATTAATCAGAGGTACTGGTGAAGATGGAATTGCTTTAGTAAAACGTGGCGAGCCGATTCTTACTCAAAAAGAAGGGGTACTATTTAGTAAATTCGTATCCAACTTGCCAAAACTAGATACAATTATGGACGCACTCTCCTCTTCCACTAGCTACCCACACTTATCTTCCAAAAATGATAACAACAATATCACATTCCAAACTTCTATTAATGTAGATGGTGTTGCTACAGATGAAATCGTCTATAAGTTATCTTCGATGGTGCGGAAAGAAACCGAGCAAGCATTGTCTCAAATCAATACAATCGGAGCAAATAAAGGAATCAAACGAATCTCGTAAACATTTGGAGTACCTTGTAGCGGTACTCCTTTTTTATTCATGAGAAAATGTTGAAAGAAAATAAAAGTAAAGGAGTCCATGCAGCTGATCCATTCTTTCAATTATACTTATTTGAGCAGTATCGCAAGTAAACTTGTGATATGCATGGTATCAATATGACAAACGAAGACAAAGCCAAAATATTAGAATTCGAAAAAAATATGCAACAATCAGATAATAATGATAAGTCAATAGATTTTTACAGAAACGAATACCAAAAATTAATTGATGAAGTCAATCAATACAAGACCGAATACGAAGAACTCGTAAGACAGGAATTAGAAATTAAAAATGCCTATCAACAAGCATTGGACAGTTTACTGTCCAAAATGGAATAACATTGAATTGGGAGGTGAGTTATGAATGCGACCAGTTTTATATATGATAATATAAATTCTAATACCTATGATTTATTAATTTGTCGTTTTTCCAGCAATTCAATGAACAACATTTCTTCTATTGGAGAAATTGAAGTTACGACAGATAAAGCCGCCTATTCTAGTAAATGGAATCATTTTAGCACTTCTTATTCAAAGCCTCTGGAATTCACGTTTCAATTTACGAAAAAGACGTTTCAAAAATTCAGCACATATGAGCAGGCCACAATCAATCGATGGCTTATGAATTTTGATGAATATAAATGGCTTCAATTTAATGAACCAGATTATATGCACATACTCTATAATGCGAAATGCACGAAGTTAGAGAAAATTGAAATTGGAAATGTATGCTTTGGGTTTGAAGTAACCTTTACTACGGATAGCTCGTATGGATATTCCAACGAAATCAAAAAACATTTTACGATATCACAGGTCAATCAGAACGAATGCATCACAAACAGTTCTGATGAAATCTATTATCTATATCCTAAAATCACAATCGCAGTCAATAAAGCTTGTGATTTTTCTATTATAAATACATACACAGATGAAAAAACAGAACTAAAAGGCTGTTTAAATGGAGAAATTATTACTCTCGACTCGGAAACTCGAATCATTACAAGCAACAAACGAAATGCCATTGAGTTATTCGAAGCTTTCAACTGGACATGGTTTCGATTAGGAATTTCCCTACAAAACCGAAAGAACAATCTTGTATTCAATGGAAATGCTTCTGTAGACTTTACGTATAGAGAGATTAGAAAGGTGGGGATTTAGTGCATTTAAACAGAGATATTTTTAACAAAATTGAGATACCACAAATCCTCCTAGCTTCTCCATCAAAACAAATCCTAGGAGAAATTATCAACTTCAAAGATTTAAATGTTAAATTAAATCTAAATGATATTGATACCGTATCCTTCAAAGTATTTCGAACGAAAGAACACAATGAAATCTACGATCAGCTTGAGGATTTAAAACTTGTACTTGTTCGAGGATATGGCTGGTTTCAAATTCGTACCGCTCTGGAATCAAATGGGGTATCCGAATATATTAATGTAACGGGGCAATCCATCGAAGTTGAGTTAGGTCAACAATACCTTGTGAATTTTGAAATTAATACTGGTGAAATTCTATATGAGGATTACGACTATGAACCAGTTAAATTTTACAATCCACATAAGCCAAGTGCTTCTCTTCTACATAAGATTTTAACCACATCTAACTGGACTATCGGTCATGTCGATATCGCACTATGGGAAATGCAACGTTCCTTTGATGTTGATGAGCGTGATATCTACAGTTTTCTAACAAGTGAAGTTGGAGAAGCTTTTAAATGTATGTTTATCTTTAACACATTTGAACGCACCATTAATGCATTTGTCATTGATGACTATGGGCAGCCATCTGGTCTTTATGTGTGCTTTGAGAACTTAATGAAAGATTTAAGTATCAATGTTGATGTGGATGCGATTAAAACATGTTTTCGTGTCGAAGGTGGCGAAGGACTTAATATTAATGACGTAAATCCGAATGGAACTAATATCATTTATAATCCTGGATACTATTTATCATGGATGCGACAAGATATTCAAGATTGCTATAATCTATACAAGACAGTCTATGATAGTGAACTTGGAAATTATAAGG
>NZ_JAVBNS010000071.1:0-57924 GCF_031551385.1 Anaerosporobacter sp. | reverse complement strand
AATAAAGTATACAATTATTCTTCTTGAATACATGTGGTTTTAAATGGTTTAAAGTATAGATTAAATATTTAAGAACAGCAAGATAACCTGACAGGAGACTTTGCCAGGTTATCTGAGCTGTATGTCAAGTATAGTACTAATCTAGTTGAGAAAATCCAAACAAATATATGGATCCAAGTGGACACGTTTTAGAGAGTTTAGTTGCAAAACTAGGTATAGGTGGGCTATTTGATATGGGAATGCAACTGGTAGAAAACTACTTTTTTAATGATAAAACAAAAGGAAACTTTAAAGCCTCCTTTAATAAAGTAGACTGGTTGCAAGTACTCAGATCAGCTGGTGAAAATTTATTTGATTTTAAAAACAAAAAGTTAGAATCCGCAATAACAGCCCTTGGAGATGTTGTTGTAAACTGGATAAAACAAGGAAAGAAATATAACTGTGAAAAAGCATTAAAAGATTTTGCAATGGGATTTCTGAGTGATATAGCAGCAAGATATGTATGCAAGCTCGGAGCAAAAGCAGTAGCTAAAGGATTGGATAAACTGGGAGTCAATCCGGCACGAATAAAGAAATTGACTGGAATTGATGTATTAGATGCAAAAACAAATCCAAAAGCAAATGCTGCAAGTGTAGCAAAGAACGCAGGAAATACATCAAAAGCTTCACCTGGGGCATGCTTTGTAGCAGGAACACAGATAAAAACCAGAGATGGAAATAAGAACATTGAAGATATCCAAGCAGGAGATTATGTACTAGCAGAAAATCCAGAGACAGGACAGCTTGCGTACAAAGAAGTAGTGCAAACATTTGTTAGATACAAGGCTGAGATAATCCATGTGATAGTAAATGGAACAGAGATAGAAACAACAAGTGAGCATCCATTCTGGGTGGAAGGAAAAGGCTTTGTAGAAGCAGGTTCTCTACGATGTGGTGATATGCTACGACTATCATCAGGTACAGAAGCAAAAGTAGAAAACATATGGGAAGAAGTACATGAAGAGAGTATACCTGTATATAACTTTGAAGTAGCAGATTTCCATATATACTTTGTATCTGATTTAGGGGTGCTGGTGCATAATACGTGTGGTGCTGAGGGTATAAAAGCTATAACAGGAGGGAAAAAATTCAAAGAACATTTTCTTAAACATAAGCATCTTTTAGAAAGAGTGACTGGGAAAAAATACCCTAGTTATAAAAACCCAGAAGAATTTTTCAATGATATTAAAAGGCTAATTAATAATGGAACAATTCCGTTTGTAGGAAAGGGAACTTTAAATAAGTGTAGTGATGTTTTAAACATTTATAGGGGAAAAGGAATTACTATAGCAATTAAACAAAATGGGGAATGGGTTACTATTTTGGAACAAGGGAAAGGAATGGATGTAAAAATCATATTAGTTAATAATTAATAAAAGGATGATTATTCCTTGCATATAGTTATATTTGTATACTATAAATCTCTATTAAACTTTTGATTAATAGAGATTTATAGCAAATAATACAGGTAAAAGAGAAAAAATATAGTTTTATAGATTTTACCCATAGAATCTAACGATGCTAGACTATCAGGAGGCTAATTAAGTGATTAATAGTTTAAGAAATATTTTAAAAATAAATCAATTAGATGAGATGTATTTAGTAGGTATTTTTGATAAGGAGGATAAAGAGTTTATTGTTAATAGTAACTATCTATATATCCAGCTAGGAGATAAATTTATTGAATTGGAAGCAATTGAAAGTTATTCGAAGTTAAAATTGTCTATAACAGATTGTATATGTTATAAAAATTATATAGAAGATGAAATTGATGGAAAAATAAAGATTAGTGAAGTGGTATTATTAAATCCTCTAGAAGAAAATAGAAAAGTAGAAGAGGTGTTTTTTTGTAATTTAGAGATTGGAGAAGATATATTAATAACTGATATATTATTTCTAAAATTAAGTAATAGAGAGAATGTTTTTATTGATCCAGGTTTTTTGGGAATTAATATTGGTGGATTAGAACAAAAAAAATTATGGGAAGAAAATCTGACAAGTAAGGATAAAATAGAAATAAGAAGTATAAAAATAGAATAGCTTAATTGAAAAGCAGAAGGGGAAATATACATGAAGGAGTAGATGTGTCACACATTTGCTCCTTTAAACAAAAAATATGATTGTAAGTAAATGTTAAATCCTGTGTCTTTGTATAGACTATATTTTAAGTAGAGGGATATTATGATGCAAAGAGTGGTCGATTTGTAAGTGAAGATGCTTATAAAGGGAATTTAAGCAATCCAGGTAGTTTTAATCTATATGTGTACGTGAAGAATAGTCCTATGAGTTATAGTGATCCGAGTGGAAATAGTGCAGTTGCATTAATAGTAGCTACAATAACAGCAAAAACTGTAATTGAAGTGGTTGTAGAAGGAACAACTATTATTGTTACAGTAGGTTATTTCTTTTCAAAGGAAGGTCAAAAGAGATTTAAGAATGCTGTAAGAGTAGTATGTGATGGAATAGTGTATATAGTCAAGGACTTTGTAAAAAAATAAGGAGAATGATTACGTGGAAAATTTGTTGGAGTATATATTAGAGGGAGAGTTTGAAATTGCTAAAGCGATATGTATAGGTATTCCAAATGAAGAATTAGAGAAGAAATTAGATAAGTTTGCTTTTGATAGTGAAGATGTAAGTGTGTATTTTTTTGTAGTATATTTAATATCTGAAAATGATAATGGAATTTTACATTACATTGCATTTGAACTATTAGCATCGGCTTATTCATTTATATCTGGGGCATATTACTTAGCCTATAATCATTTACGAAGAGCTTGCATTTTAGAACCTAATAATTATCAATATAAAGAGAGTATGCTGCTGTTTTATGATGTACCAGAAAAAATAGTAAGCAAAGAGCAGGCAAAAAAAATAGCAAAAGAAGTATTAGAGAAGATGCCTGATAGTCAAGTTGCAAGAAATGTTTTGAAAGAGTAATTAGGAACGGATTCAAAGTACCTTCTTTTGATTTTACAGAAAATGAAAAGATTTGCGGTGTGTAAAATGCCGAATAACAGAATGCGACAACAATGGTAGCATTGTATGGGAAACGGAAAAGGTTCTTTCCATGAAAAGCGAGCAGCAATAGAAAATTGATTTTGAGGATTTCTTTCTCTCATGTTAGTAAAATAGTCCCAAAAAGGCATGATTTTCGCCCGTTTTCAGCAAAATGAAAGAAATTTGTTTTGATGTTCTATGGATAATAGATTATAATAGATATAATAGAGTTTAAGTACTAACGCTTAGCATAAAATTTGAATTTCGAGGTGATAAAATGGGAGTTAGTTTTAATCCAAATGTAGTCAATCAATTTACAAAAGGAACAGAAATTTACGGGGAGAATGAGAGCCTGTCTACCATATGTTTGGTACTTAAAGGGAGAGTATTAGTTCAAAACGGCGGCTCAAGAACAGTAGTTGGATCGGGGAGTTTTATTGGGGTTACAGATTTATACGCAGAAAGATTTATAAGTACATATACAGCTTTTGATGATGTAATGTTGCTTCCGTTTGAAGTAACAGATAGAGATGATCTTAAAGCGATTTTGGATACGAATAAAGATTATCCAGGATTGTTAGTGGCCACGTTATCAAGATATTTAATTGAAGTGAATAAGATATATGTTGAATTTGATGTGAAAGCAAAACAACTATATGTTTTCTTAAATCGGGTATATGCAAAATTCAAAGAATTAACAGCGAGAGTGGGATATCGCGTAGAGCCAATCGAAATGTTAGAAGAGTTAGAACCATTTCCGGTAGAGATATTACGAAATCGCGCAAGTATCGATTATTACAGAGCGCTTAGTAAAGTACCTATTGATGTACAAAAAGCATTTTTTGCTTGTGGTGAAGAGCTTACAGCACGTCATATAGATGAGATGGTAATGGATAATATTACATATATCAAAGAGACATCAGAAAGAGCAATTTATATGAATCAATTGCTTGATAGTATGATAAGTGAATCGAAAGACTCGCTTTTTGATCAAGCAATCAATGTTGCAATTGAAGTGCATAAGTTAGGACGTAAAAGCGAAGAGTTAGATTCATTAATTGATGAAATAACAGAAGAGATTAATAGTGTAGAAAGAATGCTTTCAACTAAGACAGCAAGAGTAACATACATTAATCGAGAAAGAATGGAGCAACTGTATTCTACTTTACTAACAGGTGTTGATTTAGATACAAGTATAGGTAAGAGTGATACAGAAGAAGAGCATCAAGAGGTAGATGAAGCGAAAGCGGTAAGTGAGTTGCAAGATTCTATGAGAAAGATACTTGAATATGCACAGATGGATTCGAAAGAGGCGACTGAGTTAAAGCAACGTGTTATTATGTTTAGAAATCTTGCAGATAAATTCGATACTTCTGATGAAGCAAGAGCAATTCGTAGAGGAATATCAAAGGCATTCTATCCTCTTTATCAAGCCGTATTTTTGAGAGCTTACAAGGAAAAGAATACAGACAAGGTAATAGATCTTTTTTTACGCTATGCATTTCTTGATGAAACGTTGTTAACAAAACAGCAGTTAGTAGATCTTTACTATTTAGATGCACAAAGTGGTGATAGTATACCATGTAAGGTATTTAACATAAGAGAATGGTTAGTAGAAATCTATGAAGGACGTAGAGAACCTTCAAAGAGTGAGTTTGACTTAGATTATACAGAGTCGATACGTGAGATGAAGAAGACAGTTCGTATGACTCCAGAAGAAGAAAAGAGAATACTTAACGACGTTGATAAGAAATTAAACTATGAAATAATTAATATGTTCCAATGTAACAACCGCCTTGTTAATGGACAAGTATCCTCATTTATACCAATCCTACATCAAGATTTGTTCACAAAGAGTTTGAATACAACATTTGTAACGGCAGCTAAGGTGAACTATGTAATTAACCAATTGAGAGAGCTTGATTACACAGTATTCTATCGTGAATCATTATATCGTGATGTGAAAAGAAAGATTGAAAAGGAATACATTCAACAAGAAGTATTCCCTGATATTATATTGTTGCCAACAGCAGGTATTAATGGTGTTATGTGGCAAGAGATTACAGGAAAGAAGAGAGATACAAGCGGAAGATTCTTATTGCCATGCTTTGCAGAGACAGAATTAGAAGATATACTAATTAAAGTTTTAGGTAAATTCCATTGGGAACTTTGTAGAAGTATTCAAGGAACAGCTTGGAATAATATTAAGTATAAATCTCTTACTTCAGAATATGTTGATTATATTCAGTTCTTTAAGAAGAATCGTGATTTATCAGCAGAGACAAAAGAGAAGATTAAATTACAGATTCAAAAAGGAAAGAGTAATTCTAGAGAAATCTTTGTTATTGATTATGTAAACTGGATTAAGAATGAATCGAAGGGTTCTATTCGTTTGAATAAATGTGCAAGAGAGCTACTTGCTATGTATTGTCCATTTAAGAAACCTGTTCGCGAGAGACTCACAAGTCAGCCATTGTTTGCAGAAGCAATGAATCGTTTCAATAGAGAGAGAAGCAAAAAGGTTCATGAGTTGGAGCTTCGCTATAAAGCATTAGAAAAAGAAGGTGTTGAATTAACACCAGAATTACTAGAAACAAGAGCATATTATACGGAGTTTTAGTTAAATAAATGTAGCAAGATGAAAAGGCAATTTTTGTTGTAGAAAAACACAATAAAAATTGCCTTTTTCTACGTTGTGTCACAATTTGTTGTATGCAGCTTGTCAAAAATATGGTATGATAAAGGATAGCGCGTTTGGCAAAAGAGCAAACAAGAATATCACGAGAGGAGCTATGCACTGCTTTCTTTTGACGGTTTACTTGGTTATATCAAAAGAGAGTTTGTGGGATATGCAGAGTATAATATGATACAAGAGGTTGTAGATTTTCATTATGAGCGAATGCAGAATCTAAAAAAATACTATCCATTTTTTAAGATACAAGATTCCTCACTTACACAGTACAAAGACGGAAAATACGTAGATATTGACATGGGCTATGTGCTAATGGCAGTGTTACGTTTTTTTATAGAAGAGAATAATTTTAATAACATGGAGGTAACGTATGCGAAATACGTTGCTTTTTTAGCCCCCCTCTTAGAGAGAGACTTTGGAATTCCTTCTACATCGGATGAGACAAAGGAACTGATCGGATATATATTTGATAAGATTCACAATGAAGGAAAACCATTTTATATGGACTACTATGATCCAGCTACACGAAAGAAGAATGTAACACGTGTAAAGCTGATTAACAGTCAATTAGATGGTGACCAAGTTACATATACCCTTACTTCAGATGCAATTGAATTCTATCTTGATACGAAAGAGATAAAAGATGAAAGTAAGATTAATATAGAGCAGTTGCTACTAGAGAAAATGATTCGTTCACAAGATTTTCGTTCAGGAATACAGGTGGTTCGACGCATTAATCATGAAGTAAATATGCTGAGCCTTCGCAAGAATGAAGTGATTCAAGTGCTAAGTAATGATGTGTTTGAAGGTATGAAGGCATATGATAGTTTCGTAAAGACGGGAATGAAATGGTTTGAAGAGGAGCAGAGATTGTTCTCAAACAATACGGAATTGATACGTAAGGCAGTAGAAAAGGCAGAATTAAGTAGCCATACAGAAGGGAATTCGGATTCCTATATACAGTCGTTGCAAGATATCCATGAATTAGAGAAGGAATTGTTAAGAGCAATTGGAAAGCATAATGCATTACTAGTAGATTGTATTGACCTTCAAAAGAAGGCAGATGAGATGCTGAGAAGTGCTAAACTTGGCAAACTACGTGCTTCTTTTGATTTTAAGGATTATGAATCGAAGATTCGATTAAAGCAAGATACAAGCTTATTAAAGGCGATGATTGAGCCATTACTATTACCAAATATACGAAAGACATGGAACATAGCCAGTGTAGATGAGCTTACTACATATCCTCAAAGCGCAGAGGAGCAAGCGGAGAAGATAGAGGAAACAAAGGACTCCAAGTATGTATACGAAGACGAGAAAGAAGACGAACGTATTAGGAGTAATTTTACGGCAATAGCGAAAACATTATTTGATATGCTGATTGCGAAAGAAAAATTTGATTTACGTGTTCTTAATCGAAAGTTAGAAGTGAAATATTTTGATGAAATATTTAAAAATAGTGATTACTATTCGTTTTTAGTGCATTTATGTCAGAAGAAAGCGTATCGACTATGGGAAACGTTGAAAGAACCAGATACATTTCTCGAAGGAATTATTGCAGATATGTTAGCATTACCAGAGAATACAAAGTATGAGAAACTATATTTTGAAATTGTTATGACAAAGGAATTAAGTGAAGATATGATAGAGAATATACAAGTAGTTTCGAGTGAGGAGAGGGTAAGTTTCTTTACTTCGAATATTAAATTCATAAGGAAGGAGTATACGTGTTAATATGGATAATCGCAGTTTAGAAAAGGCAGTAGAGTTGTTTGGAAAATTAATCACAGGTGAAGAGATTAGTATGAGAACATCAAGAAATGCAGAATTGTACCAAGAGTACCGTGATAATGCAGAGATAGCAAACATACTAGATACGATGTTAACACAGATGAATCTTAAACTTTATGAATCGAATGAATCGTTATTTATTACAGCAGGAAATCAAAATCGTGTATTTGGTTACACAAACGAGGAGTTACGCCGTCTGATAGGAGTGCGTCTGAATAAAGAACTTTATCTTTGCTATTTTATTATATATCAGATTATTACGAAGTTTTATACGCAGTCGGGAACATACACGTATACAGAGTATGTGAAGATAGAAGATATCATCAAAGCGGTTGACGCAGGATTACATAATATAATATCGAATATGAAGCAGTTTCGTTTGAATGAACTGGAAGAGAACAGCTTTGAAGCTATTGCAAATCTATGGGATGAGCTTCCGAGTGTAGCAAATGAAGAGAATATGGGCGGAAAAGCTTCAAGAGGTTCACGATATGGATATATGAAACTTGTATTTAATTTCTTATTGTCACAATCATTATTTCTTGAGATGGAAGAGCGATATTATATTACAGAGCGTTTTCGTATTATAATAACAAGGTATTTTGAAGAAGAGCGTGGCAGATTATATGAAATTATAACAAAGGAGGATAACGACAATGCCTCATATTAATAGATTGCGTGTAAACAATGTTAAATATAATTTTGGTACACAGTATTACGATGATTTCATGATGAAACCATATGGCAAGAATATGCTATATGACCTTGCAAATGGTGGTGGTAAGAGTGTACTTATGCTCCTGCTGTTACAGACGGTAATTCCTAATTGTACGCTAGATGATAAGCAACCTGTTGAGAAACTATTTCGTACATCGGGAGGAAGTTCAACAATTCATTCTTTAATCGAATGGAAACTCAATGATAATAATATAAAAGATGGTTTTCAGTATATGACGACAGGATTCTGTGCAAGAAAAGGAACGGCACAGGAAGAGAAAGATACTGCGTCGATTGATTACTTCAATTACTGTATCTTCTACCGAGAATACAATGAACATGATATTCGTAATCTGCAGCTTGTTAATGAGAATGAACGTGTTACATATTCGGGATTGCGACAGTATTTAAAAGAACTTCAAAGAAATCCGGGTCTTTATGTAGAGATATTTGACCGAAAGGGAGAGTACCAACAATTCATAAGCAACTATGGAATTTATGAGAGTGAATGGGAAATCATTCGTGGAATAAACAAGACAGAAGGTCATGTACGTACTTATTTTGAAACAAACTATAAGACGACTCGTAAGGTAGTAGAAGACCTTTTAATTGAAGAGATTATTCAAAAATCATACAATCATTATCTTGGAAATGGAGAAGAGGGTGATAGTGAAGATACAATGGCGGGAACGCTATTAAACATCAAAGATAAATTAATAGAGTTGTCGCAGAAAAAGGCAACGGTTAATTTCTATGATCGTCAAACAGAGATTATTGGTGAATTAAAAGGACGTTTAGGTGTACTAGATCATGTGTACGCAAGAGATGAAGAGTTAAAGACAAAGTTACATCAAGCGTATCATTATAATCAAAACTGCATTGCTGAAAATCAGACCTATTATGAACAACTATGTGCAAAACAGAACGAGATAGATAATAAGATGAAGCATCTTGAAATCATAGTAGAGGCAGCAAAAGTTCAGCAAAATGAAACGAATCTTACGAAAATAAATCAAGAGATAGAGCAGCTAACGAAAGAAATCCACCTACAAGAGGATTTATTAGCTCGAAAGCAAAAGGATATTTCGTTAAAAGAGAGTATGAATGATTATCTTGAATACCTACAAGAGAAGGGGAATCGAGATGAGTTAAAAGAATCGTTAGAGGCAATTAAAGGCGGAAGCAAAGTTGAGATAGAGGAGCTAAACCAGCTTGCATTTAACAAGAAATGTCATATGGATAAGAAGTTTGAGACGTTAGAATCTACAAAGTCAGAATTGATTGAGAAACTAGCAGAAGCAGAGGAAGCATTAGCCGATACAGAGGAAGAGGAAAGACATTTAGATATCGAACGAGCGATTAAAGAGAATGCATTTACATTAGTAGAAGAGAAGATTGTATCGCTGCAACAGAAACTGAATGAAATGCGTAAGAATGTAAGCTTACTATTTCTTGAAGATGTTACAGCGACAATTGAGCGTTTAAGTGAAGAAAATAATGTTTCTGTAGCAAGAGTGCAGGGAATGCAACAGGAAGTAGATGAGTGCCAAGATACAATGCATAGCATTAAAACGAGTCTACAGATAAAGGAAGAGAAGAAGTTAGGGCTTGCGACAACGATAAAGCAGGCTGAAGAATGGCTTGAGGGCTATAAGGTACGTCAGATGGAATATGAGAAATTGTTAGAGGTGTATCATATTATGTCTGATAACTGTTTACAAGAGTTAGAAGAGCAATATAAGATTCTTCTTACAAATATGTTCAAATGTAAAGAACGTATCCAAGTGAATGAAAGATATCTAACACAGCTTATGGAGAGAAATCTTGATGTTGAGAGTGAAGGGGTAACAAAGGTAAAGGAATATCTAGAGACGAGATACAAAGATCAGATAATGACAGGTACGGCATACCTTCATACATTGTCAGAAAAGGAAAGAGAACGTTTGCTACATAGAATTCCAGTTCTACCATATGCATTGATTGTTATGGAAGGATATGAGGATTTATTAAATGACCGTTATTTTCGCCGTAAAGACTTTGGTGCATATGCAATACCAATACTTAACTTAGAAGAGATTAAGCAAGGAAATATACAGTTATCTAAAGATTCAATTACATTTGCAATGAAGGAAGAGGAACTTTTCTATCGTGAAGAACGTATGGCGGAGGAAGAAAGCATTGTCCGTGGTGAGATAGAGGAAGAAAAAGACGTACTTAGAAGGTTAGAACAACAAGAGATAATCCTAAAATCAGATATGGATAAAGTCCGTAACTACTTAACAATAGAACAAGTGAGATACGAAGAAGTAGTGCAAGAACATAGTAGTGCAAAGCAAGAAATGGATTCTTTCTTGCAAGAAATCCAAGAGTATACTGCTGACTATATAAAGAAAGAACAAGCCGTGAAACAGATGCTTGAAGAAATCGCTGAGATAACGGTGGAGATAGAAGAGAGGCAGAGTGAACAAGTACGTCTTGTAGAGATTGAAACAGTTATGAATGAAAAGCGAGAGCTTGAAGAACAAAGTATCGTGTTACGTAATGAGTGTGAGAAACTGCATGAGGGATATGAACGAATCTGTAAGATGCACTCTGATTGGAAAGAAAAACACGATATGTGGGGACAACAAGCGGACTCTGTGGATAAACAACTTAAATCTGATAAGGAGCAGTGGACAACTTTATTTCTTCCTTATTACAAAGATGAGGAGTTTGAGATTCTTTCTCTATCGGAAGAAGAGTTAGATGCAAGATTCTTAGGAAAAAAAGATGCATTTGAGAAAGAGTATAGTGATTTAGGAGATAAGGAACGCCTTCTTAATTCTTATATTAATGCGATGAATCGAAGCTTGAAAGCAATTGCAAAACGTAAGATAGGTGTAGCTACGTTAGAAGAAATGCGAAGTAATCATTCTCTAATTGCGGTTAGTGATGATATATTACAAAAAGAGAATGCGGATTATATCCACCAAGAAATGATACTTAAAAATCTGCAAACAAGTGTCGATGAGAAAAAGGCAGTGATGCATCAACTCGGCGGTAAAGTAGAGGAAGCACGTAATGTAGCGGAAGAAAAGTTTGGTGTTGTCTTCAAAGAAGCATTAGAGCAGATTACAGCAGATACAAATATAGAGGAACAAAAAGCGGCTCTTCAAGCCATGATGCAGAAGAAGCAAGCGATGAGTGAACAAATTGTTTGTAGTGAAAGAGCTATGAGAGTTTGTGAAAATGCGAAAGACGATATGGAGCGAATCTATCGCCAAATAGAGCTTGCGAAATCTACCGATGTGGAGAGTGTTGAAATCTCTGACATAGAGAGCTTTGTGAAAATGATTTCCAAAGATATAGAAGTTATAGCGAAAGAAGTAAACAGAAAACGTGATGAGTTCTATCAACAGTTACAAAAGACAGCACAAACATTAGAATTGCTAAAAGCATATGAACTTGCGCAGGAACTTCGTACTTCTGTTGTTGTACCAACTACATTAGATGAGTCCAATGGATTAAAGAGCAGTTTGACAGAAGTTTGTGATTGTATATGTCTAGAGAGACAACGTATCGAGCAAGGGCTTGAAGATATGGAAAGAATCAAGCAGAGCTTTGAGAACCAATGTTTACAACGTTGTAATAATGTGAAGGCGGCACTAGAACGTTTACCAAAACTCTCAAAGATTATGTTGGACAATGAGCAGATACCAATAATCGGTCTACATATTCCTTATGTGAATGAAGAGTTACAAGGACAGAGAATGTCAGACTACATTGACACCATTGTAGCTGCTGTTGATAAGTATGAAACGCCAAGCGACAAGATAAAATATATCAAAGCATCGTTATCTCTAAAACGCCTCTTTGCAGTTATTGTAACCGATATGAACCGTATTAAGCTGACATTATACAAGAGAGAGCGTATAAAGGAGCAGAGTAAGCATTTGCGTTATGAAGAGGCAGTTGGTAGTACAGGGCAATCGCAAGGTATCTATATTCAATTCCTTATCGCAATCATTAACTATATCACATATATGAACTCTGGCAATATTGATAATACGGGACTTCGCAAAGTAATCTTTATTGATAACCCATTCGGTGCGGCAAAAGACGTCTATATATGGGAGCCAATCTTTGAGTTACTAAAGATGAACCAAGTACAGTTAATTGTACCTGCCAGAGGAACGACTCCTGCTATCACAGGTAAGTTTGATGTGAATTATGTATTAGGACAAAGTTTGAATGATAAGAAACAGCAAACGGTTGTAGTGGATTATCATAGCAGTGTAGATACAACAGAGATTGAATATATTCCATTGCAGTACGAACAAACGAGCTTGTTTGAGTAAGTAGAGGAGGTAAAAATGGAAAATGTAATAGATATAATTAAGGATAAGAAAAAGATATTTTGGATAATAGTGATTTTAATAAATATCGTGTTTAGCTTTGGAATGTTTCCATTGAACTCAAATAGAGATTCATTTCTGTATTATCTTTTGACCTTTGTTATACTTGGAGGATTGTATGCAGTTTTAATTACGAAAGTGATTTATATCCAAATACTAAATTGTTTGTCTTTTTTAGTAGGTTTACTTATTCGATATATGGTTGAGTATGGAGAACATACAATAGAGACTAAATTTACGATAAACAATATGCTAATAATGTTAGGTGTTGTTCCGATTTGTATTTTGGCTATTTCTATGCTGTGGAAAGCAATAATAAAACATAGTATAAGATAAGGGTAAAATCAAGTTTGTAGGGTGGTGCAAGGCTTGGGAGTAAACAGTTACAGATGTTGCTAACACAGGGCTAAGAATCGCGTATTGCTATTGACAAGAAGGAACATTTTTACTATAATATAAGGCATATATACATTTGATTCCTATACTTTTATTACTTGCTACATATGGGTTGAAGGACCATAAGATATCTTCTAAAGATACACATCGGAGCGTACAGAAGATACAGCCACTCACCTTCAAAACGGCCATAAAGAACAAAAAGTATAGATAAATTGATACGTCAAATCTGGTATTGAGTTGATACAATTTCCTCCGATGTGTAAAGTAAAAGAGAACTGGTTAGGATTTGGCATAAAGAAACTAAAATAATTTCATATAATCGGAGTAGCTAATACTAGACTACTCCGATTTTTTTTGTTGCAATAAAGCTTGTTTCAATGTCTTTCAGTAATTAATTTTATTCATGAAATTCTAAATCGAAATTCATATTATATTTTGAATCTAATAGATAGATGTCGAGTATTTTGTTGTTATCTGGAATTGTTTGTTCTATCGTCAGTGGTTCCGTATGGTTACCAGTTGCGATAAGGGTATATGAGTGATACTTTGTTTTTGTGTTATCTCCAAATACCACAATCGTATTATGGTATTGACGTGTTTGATATAAGTTAATAGAATTATCATCGTTTAATGAGAGGAAAGAACCTCCGAGATAATCTCCATTTTCAAATATATCGACATATATATTCTCATCATCACTTCCAAGATATGCTACACATTCATCTTTTTCCCTATGTAATAAAACGTTGTAGTTCGTATTGTTTGAATATTTATTTGATAATATATCTTGAGGGTTTTTAGCTTTATTTCTAGAATTCAAATTAATAAAAATAAAGGCTAGTATGACAATACTTATTAAAAGTAAAATTCGGTAAAGTATAGGCTTTTTCAATCTATCACCACCTAACATAATGCATTAGTAGACTAGAGAGCTAGCAACTTGCCATGACATACTTGAACTAGAAAGTGAAACAGATATACCTGATAAAGAGATTTCAAATGATGGAGTTGTCTCACCCCAAGTATGAACATAGTCACTAACCCATTTGCGTGTAACGCTACTATTATCATTTTTACCAGTAGTCATAAGAATGGTTTTTCCTACTTTTTCTTCGAATCCCCAAACAACACTAGAGTAAGCTTCTTTTTTCTTGTATTGGTTTGTACCACCACTAAGTCCAGATGTCAATAGGACAAAACCTTTTGGCCATGACATTGTTATGAAATCATCATCAGTATAAGATGGCCCATTCTTACCAGCTGAACCAAGACTCCACTCTGCGACTGAATCAGCATAAGTTATGGAAGGATTCCAATTATCATATCCAACGATTGTGTATAGGGTAAAATTATAACCATAAGTAGTTGATTTTCCTTGTACCATTGCTTTAACAAAATTGGATTTTTTATATTCCTCCATTTCGTTGACAGTCATTGGAACGTCGTCAATTGTGTCACCTTCACCATCAAAGTAGACTCTTGTCCAACCAATTCCAATGGGGGTTCTATCATTTTCCATATAATCAGACAATACACTTTGTATTTGTGGATCTTGTAATTGCTGTGATATTTGTTTTGCTTGAATAAGATTAGTAGTATTTGATATGCCAACTGCGCCATCATTATTTGTTAAACTAACAGAGTCTAATATAATTTGACCTTTTTCTTCGTAGATCTCAGATTGTACCAAGGGAGCTTTTTGGGCATTAATTGGCTGATGTGTTGTTCCGATTAAGATACAACACATAATTATAGAAATTATATTTTTTTTCATTGTGATCTCCTTTCAAATAAAAGCATAAATATCTATTAATGAAGTAAAGTGACCTCCTTTTGATTATTACATTACAGAGTATTGTTTTGCGTAATCACTAATAGAATTATAGTAAGTTATTTTGTTATTTGTAATGTTATATTATATATTAGCATAACATATATAAAAATTCAATATATTTACAAGGGATAATTTACAATTTGGAGAGATGAATATTATAAAATCGATATAATGGCCTGTGGATAACTTTGATTAGTTGTATTATATTAGATGGCTTGTTTTTTAAAAGAAAAAGTAAGAATAGTGAGGGTAACATATATAGAATAACTACATTTATGTGTCAAAAAATAAAGAGTATAATACCTCTCGTAAGTACCAAAAATGAAGCGTCAGAAATAGTATTTTATTATACTGAGGAGGTATATTATGAGAGATACGAAGACAATTATTCAATCTATGAAAACAGGTTGGAATCTTGGAAACTCAATGGATTGCTTTGGTGGAGAAACGGCATGGGGAAATCCTAAAACAACAAAAGAAATGATCGACGCAGTTGCGGCAGCAGGCTTCAATACAATTCGCATTCCTGTTACTTGGCATGAACAGACAGGCCAAGCTCCAGAGTATAAGATAGCACAAAGCTGGCTTGAGAGAGTGAAAGAGCTAGTTGATTATGCATATGATAATAAGATGTATGTTATTGTTAATATGCATCATGAGAATAAATGGATTAAACCACAAAAAGACGGATTTAATCAAGTAATTGAGCAATACAAAATTATGTGGAATCAGATAGCAACATATTTTGCTGATTATGATGACCATCTACTATTTGAAGCAATGAATGAGCCAAGAATTGAGTTTAGCGAGAATGAGTGGACAGGTGGTTCAGAAGAGAACCGTGAATATGTGAATCAGTTAGAAGGAGCATTCGTAGAGGAAGTACGTTGTACTGGTGGAAATAATGCAGACAGAACGATACTGATAACTACAGTAGGAGCATCTGCATCAGAAGAAGCCATATATGGTTTGCAAATTCCAGAAGATGAACATATCGCAGTATCAATTCATCCATATACACCACATCATTTTGCCTATGCAAAAGATGCAGAGGGAAGTGTTGCAATATGGGATGGTTCTCTTAATAAAGAAATTGACGAAGTTATGGAACGAATCTACGAGGCATACATAAGCAAAGGGATTCCTGCTATTATTACAGAATACGGTGCAGTTAATAAATCGTATGTGAATGAAGAAGGAAAAGAAGTGCCGAACGAGGACGAAGTAATCAAGTGGGTAAGTTATTATTTATCAAAGGCATCAAGTATTGGAGTGCCTTGTATCTGGTGGGATAATGGATATTATACAAGCGGAGATGAGTATTTTGGAATATTTAATCGAAGCGATTGTACTTGGTTTACAGCAAAATTGAAAGATGCAATTATCAGTGCAACAAGATAGGTATTGAAGTTTTGCATCGTTATTATAATGATACACAAGTACGGGTAAGTTGAAGAATGACTAAAATTTAAATGTTGAAGTATGCGATAGATTATTTCGTATTCTTCAACATTTTTTGGGTTTTTATTGAAAATTCGTTGTATATGTTTTATGATTACATTGATAAATCGGAAAGGTGGGGGTTAGATGAATAACTTAATTTCATTGCATAATGTAGGGAAAAAGTATGCTAATCGCTATATTCTTCAAGAGGTAACGATAGATGTAAATTCTGGGGATTCCATTGTTTTTACTGGGCATAATGGAACAGGGAAAAGTACATTGTTAAATATAGTGGGTAACCTTGTGAAAAGTGATACAGGAACCATTCGGTATATGCCGAATATTAGAATTAGTTATGTGCCAGAACATTTCCCTAAGATGAATATTTCTGCAAGTGCATATGTGGAAAATATGGCGCAAATTCAAGGACTCACGCAAGTAGAGGCAAAAAGAAAAAGTACGGAGTTGTTTGAAGCATTTTATATGTCAAATATGATTCAAACGCCAATTAAATATTTATCAAAAGGAACGTTACAGAAAGTTGCGGTGATTCAGGCACTCTTGGTAAAATCAGATGTGCTTCTTCTTGATGAGCCATTATCTGGGCAAGATAGTGATTCACAGAGATACTTTATACAGTATGTAAAGCAACTTAATAAAGAGGGAACAGCGATTGTAATGTCTTGTCATGAAAAATGGCTTATGAATACACTTTCAAAGACTGTCTATGAAATTGAAGATAAAACACTTGTAAAAAGAAATGATATATCAGAGCGTTCATTAGAGTATGTGCTTATGTCTTTTGATAAGGGGGAAAGATTGGAGATTGGAGATGTAGGTAGCTCGGTAAAGATAGAAGAACTTGTATTGAAAATAGAGAAGCAAGAGCAACTGGTTGAGATCTATGCAAAAAGAGAAAACAGTAAAATGATAGTATTAAAAATGATGGAAGCGGGATATGAGTTAAGGAGGATGACAGATGAAAGAATGGACTAAATTAATAAAATACAGAAACAGAATGTATTTGATGTCTAACAAAATTGTTGTTCCGTTAATTGTTTATCTACTATTTACCTATATCAGTTATAAGGAAAAACCTCAATTTTATATTCCAGATGTTATGGTCTCTTCAATAAGTGTTGGCTATATTATGTTTTGGATTTCCTTCACATTTTTTGAAAATGAAGATATTGTGGCAGAACGTGTTTTATATTGCAACATTCAGCAAAACAAATTAAGGTATTATGGTAGCAAGATTGCCACGCTTCTTTTAATTAGTGCTGTGTTAAGTTTTATAGGTGCAGCGTATCCATTTTTGGTAAATGCGGTAAATGGCTTTGAACTGTTTAAGACTTCTATTACATTTACCGATTTTTGCTGTTCGTTTGTAATTCATATGCTTATGTCCTGCATATTTGTTGCTGTTTCCTATCTGTTTCAACCAAGAAATATTTTTAATCGAAGACACGTAATCTTGCTTATGGTTATTATTGTTGTTATTAGCTTAGGTGGAAAGGGCATTATATCAAAATATGAGATGGCAAAATATGTTTTGTTGGTATTTCCACCAGTGGGTGCGATTATAGATTGCTTTTATGGTCTGGAATATTTCACAGTAAAGAGTATGCTTTCTGCTAGTCTGTATGCTGTAATCTATAGTGTTATCGTATTTGCAATAGGAATTTTTGTTGTAGACAAGAAAGATTTTTAATAGAATGATACGAAAGTACTAGGAAATTAATAGTTGAATAAATTGTTATCTTGTCTTATATAGGTGGGAAATGCTATAATAGCAGAGTGAACTAAAAAATAGAAATAAAAGTTCTGCAGTTTGTATATGGAGGTGCGGAAATGGAACGTTTTGCGTCCAATCTCAAGATGAAAGAGATAAAGAGACTTGCGCAGGATAAGCAATATCTAAAAGCAATGAAAATCCTAGAGTCTTTAAATGTTGATAAAATTAGAAGTATGTCCGACTTATCCGTTATTGCAGAGGTTCTTATAAGTAATGATGAATATGAAGATGCTATGGAAATATTACTGCGAATCTATGAGAAATCTTGTTCAAGAAAAGTCGTTGAGCAATTAATTGACTTGTCAATCAAGATGAAGAATATGGAGGAGACAGGGGAGTATTATCAAGAATACCTTCGAATTGCTCCAAGAGACCCCTATCGATTGGTATTGCAGTATAGAATAGAGAAAGCAACGCATATGCCATATGCACAGCGAATCAACACATTAGAACAGCTGAAACAAGAAGATTATATGGAAGAATGGGCATATGAGCTTGCAAAATTATATCATAAAGCAGGGCAAAAAAATAAATGTGTTGAGGAATGTAGCGATATTATTCTGTGGTTTGGACAAGGAATCGTGGTTGAGAAAGCACGTTTATTAAAGGAACATTATACAAGTGGATTTAATATTACAGATAATCTAGGAGCAGGGGAATTTGATGCAACTAGAAGTTTAGAAGAGGTAATCAAACAGGTAAAGCAAAGAAGAAATGTAGCTGTAAGCCAGCCAATAGTATCATCACCTCTTGATGTTGATAGTACAGTTTCAGATAATAAACAATTTGATAATGATGCTTTATATATTGATGGCGGGAACGTGACTGATATAGAAGGCACTTACGATGATTTGGCAGATACAGAAGAAATAGAAAGTCAAAGTATAGAAAGCCAAGGTATAGAGAGTCAAGAAATAATACCAGATATGATAGTAATACCAGATGAAATAATGATGCAGGAAGAATATGCAGAGAATGAGACTTCCGAAGCAGAATACATAGAAACACAAATGGTGGCAGAGGAATCTGAACGAGAAGAAAGCGAAGTAGAAGAAACTAAAATAGAAGAGCCTGAGATAGAGGTTTTGGAAACAAAGGATTCTCAAGAAGAGGTTCAAGAAGATGAACTCCCAATAACAAAAACAGAAAAGCAACAACCAGAAAAAGAGGAATCAGCAGCAACACAGGAGGAATCCAGATATGTTCTCACACCAGACATTGTAAGTGCGGTTAAGGCACGCGTAAAGGCTTTAGAAGAAGAGAATATGTTGTATAACTCATCAAAGAAAGAAATCTCAGAAGAAGTTCCAGAACCAGTGAAAGAAGAGGAAATCTCAGAAGAAGTTCCAGCGCCAGTGAAAGAAAAGGAAACCGCTGAAGTAGCTCCAGAGCCAACAAAAGAAGAAGAAATCCCAAAAGAAGAGAAAAAGTCTCCACCCAAGGATCTTACATTAACGACAGACGAGTTGCAGAAGATGAAAGAAAAGATGCAGCAACTACAGAAAAAGGATTCGAAAAAGACATATAATCATGATTCCTATGATATTAAAGAAGAAGATGGGACAGTATATGCATATGGTATTAATTTAAATACGATTTTCCAAAACTTTATTAATAATGATTCTATAAAGAATCAGTTGATTTCTATCTTAGAGAATATGGATAATAGTAAGAAGCGCAATAACTTTATGATTTGTGGAGATTCACAAACTGGTAAAACGTCATTAGCAAGAGCCATTGCAATTGTTATGTGGAAGTTAAATCGTATTCAAACAAAGAGAGTAGCGAAGATTAGTGCGTTGAAGTTAAATGAGATTAATCTGATGGAAAAGATGGGACAGTTAGAGAATGCATCTGTGGTAATTGAAAATGCAAGTTTTCTAAATGAGAAGGCTGTTAAGTCGATCATCGAGATGATAGAGTATTTTGATGGAAAGATACTTGTCTTGTTTGAAGATTATACAAGGAATATGGAAGAACTAATGGCAAGAGAAAAGGAACTCAGCAAATACTTCAATCATCGAATCATAATACCTCGTTATATTACGCAAGATATATTAGGTTTTGCATGTAATATGATTGTGCAGCAGGAATATGAGATAGAAGTAGATGCCGTAGTATATCTTGAAGAAAAGATAGCACAAATCTGCCGTACAACACCAAGTATAGAGCAGCTTGCAAGAACGAAAGATTATGTAAATGAGTTGATTAAGAAAGCGGAAACAAGAAATATGCTTTTATTAATGAAGCAAGCCAAAGAGGGTAAATTTTCTCAAAATGTAAAGAATACTATTGCAATAGACGATATTATTGACTAGAATTACAATGAAACAAAAAATGAGTTTAATTAGAATTATTTAGAGGGGAAATCTATGGTTGAAGAAGAAAAGAACAATATAATATACGTAATAGGACACTGTAATCCAGATACGGATTCTATTTGTTCTGCAATTGCATATGCTGATTTGAAGCGTAAAATAACAGGAAAAAGATACAAAGCGAAACGTGCAGGTCAAGTAAATTCGGAGACCAAATTTGTTCTTCGCTACTTTGGAGTTAATCAACCAGGTTATCTTCCAGATGTTCGTACTCAAGTTAAAGATATTGAGATTCGAAGAATCGGGGGAATTAATAGAGATGTTTCTATTCGACGTGCATGGGAAAAGATGACGGAGAATAGCGTAGTAACGTTGCCAGTTCTTGAATCAGATAAAGACCTTGTTGGACTTATTACAATTGGTGATATTACGAAATCGTATATGAATGTATATGATAATAAAATTTTATCGGTAGCAAAGACACCAATTGCTAATATATTAGATACTTTGCAAGGGGAATTAGTAGCTGGTAACCCGGATAAAATCATTGAATCAGGTAAAGTATTAATAGCGGCTGCAAATCCAGACCTTATGGAAAACTACATTGAGGAGAATGATGTCGTTATTCTAGGAAATCGTTACGAATCACAATTGTGTGCGATTGAGATGAATGCAAAATGTATTATTGTATGTGAAGGTGCACCAGTATCAAGAACAATTACAAAACTAGCACAAGATAAAGAATGCATCATTATTAAAACACCACACGATACGTATACAGTTGCCCGTTTGGTAAATCAGAGTATGCCAATCAGTTTCTTTATGAAGCAAGATGGGTTGGTAACATTTACAACAGAAGATTTTATTGATGATATTAGAACGATTATGGCGAAGAAGAGATATCGTGATTTCCCTATCTTAGATAAGAAGACGGGAGAATTCATAGGAATGATTTCCCGACGTAATCTGTTAGATGCGAAGAGAAAGCAATTGATTCTTATGGATCATAGTGAGCGTTCACAAGCAGTAGATGGATTAGAAGATGCAGAAATTATTGAGATTATAGATCATCACCGTATCGGTAGTATTGAAACGATGAGCCCAGTATTTTTCCGTAATCAACCGCTTGGTTGTACGTCAACAATTGTATATCAGATGTACCAAGAGAATAATATTCCAATAGAAAAAGAAATTGCAGGTTTACTGTGTTCTGCAATCTTATCCGATACATTAGTATTTCGTTCGCCAACTTGTACACCAGTGGATGAGGTGGCAGCTAAGAATTTAGCAGAAATAGCAGGAATTGAAATAGATTCATTTGCACAAGAGATGTTTACAGCAGGCAGTAATCTGCTAAGTAAATCACCAGAAGAAATCTTCTATCAAGATTTTAAGAAATTTACAGCGAGTGATTTAACATTTGGTGTTGGTCAAATTACAGCAATGAATCAAGAAGAGTTAGAGAAGATCAAGGGAAAACTAGTTCCTTATATGGAGAAAGCATTTAGAGATCATGGAGTAGAGATGTTGTTCTTTATGCTAACAAACATTTTGCAAGAGTCCACAGAGCTTATTGTACAAGGGAATGGGGCAAAAGAAGTTGTGAAGAATGCATTTGATATAGAGAATCCAGATGAGAAGATAATTCTTGAGGGTGTTGTATCAAGAAAGAAACAGTTAATTCCGTTATTAATGATGTCATTACAACAAGATAATAATTAGTATAGATAAAGCCAGAAGCAAATCACATATCTTATGTGATGCTTCTGGCTTTCCTGCATTATATCAAGGCAAAACTACGTAATAGATATACCCACATCGTTAATGTAACAGAAGAGAAAATTGTAGCCGTTACAACGATGCTAGAGGAAAGTAGGGCGTCATTATTCATATTCTTAGCCATTATGTAGCAAGTAACTGTTGTTGGAGATGCAAGCATAACTAAGATGGCAACCATCTCACCATTGCGAAAACCACAAAGATATGCGATAGGAAGAAAAATAGTAGGCAAGAGAATTAGTTTGATAAAGGTAGCAAGCATGGTAGGCTTAATTTTTTGAATTGCTCTCTTGCCCTCGAATGTAGCACCAACAACAAGTAAAGCAAGTGGTGTTGCAGTAGATGCAATACTAGTTACCGTTTTCAAAAACATGGTAGGAATAGAGACTTCTAAAAGAGCAAAAAGCAATCCTACGAATATAGATATAATAATAGGGTTTTTTAAGATATTAAAAAATGCAGTCTTAATTTTGTTCGTATCTTTGGTATTATCATTAGCATTAAATGTTAAAATAATAACACTAAATATATTATAAAGCGGAACAGAGGCAACAATCATCATAGGTGCCATACCAGAATTTCCATAGATATTTTGTACAAAGGCAATGCCTAGAACTGCGCTGCTACCACGAGCACTTGCTTGTATAAATGCGCCTTTCATCGTGTCATCTTTCATGAAAACGGCGGTAAGGAACCAAATAGAAAGGAACATGATAGTAGTAACAATCATACAGAAAAGTACAAACTTCAAATTGAAAGTCTCCTTAATATTGGCAGTTGCAATATCTTTAAAAAGGAGGCAAGGTAGTGCGATTTTAAATACGAATTTATCTGCAACAGAAGTAAAGTCTGCCGTTAACATATGCTTTTGCATAAGAATCCAGCCAACCAAGATAACAAGAAAGATAGGAACAGTAGCATTTAAACTAAAGATAAAGTTATTCATGGAAACCTCCGATAATAATATAATTTATGTCGTATATATTAGTACCATGAATTGCTGTTAAAGTCAAATTAGAGATGATTATGAAAATTATTACAGAGATAATAAGCAAAAATAGGACGAAAGCACTAGAAAAATTGGGAAAACGGTATCAATTTGCAATAAAAATTAAGTTAATACTTGATGTGTTGCGCAATTGTTATTATAATAGTAAATGGACTGAAATTGCTAAAATTTTAACAAGGAATAAACATTAATAAGGACTGTAATATAGGAGGACGTATGAAAGGACTAGTATCGACTAACAGTAACTGTATAGGATGTAACAAATGTATATCGGTTTGCCCCGTTGTAACTGCGAATAAGGCAGAGATAATAGATGGCAAAGCCCAAATACAAACGATGGAAGAAAATTGCATTGCATGTGGGGAATGTGTCAATGCCTGTGAACATGATGGAAGAGAGTTCCGAGATGATACAGAACGATTTTTTGAAGATCTAAAAAGGGGAGAAAAGATATCTATTCTTATAGCACCAGCTTTCTTGGCAAATTATCCGAAGGAATATGAGAGTATATTAGGCGGTTTGAAGAAGTTGGGAGTAAACCGTATGATTAGCGTAAGTTTTGGAGCAGATATCACAACTTGGGCGTACATATCATATATCACACAAAACAATTTTGTTGGAGGAATATCGCAACCCTGTCCAGCAGTAGTTAACTATATTGAGCATTATATACCAGAACTTATACCGAAATTGATGCCTGTTCAATCTCCATTATTATGTTCTGCAATATATGCAAAAAAATACCTTAACATATCAGATAAGTTAGCATTTATAAGTCCATGTATAGCGAAAAAAGCAGAGATTGATGATAAGAATACATTTGGCTATGTCAATTATAATGTGACATTTTCAGGGCTTATGAGCTATATGAAGAAACGAAACATAAAAGGTGAAAGACACCGTGATGAAATAGAATATGGACTTGGAAGTTATTATCCAATGCCAGGTGGTTTGAAAGAAAACGTAAATTGGTTCTGTGGTAGGGAAGTATTAATTCGCCAAATAGAAGGTGGAAATCATACATATCGTTATTTACAGAAGTATAAAGCACGAATTGAGCAAAACAAGAAATTGCCATTTATGGTAGATGCATTGAATTGTAGTGGTGGTTGTATCTTTGGTTCTGCGATAGAGCAGGAAAAGAGAGATGACGATGACGTAATCTATGAATTAAAAGAGATTAGCCAGAGAGCAAAAAAACCTGGAACGAAAGGGCCATTTTGCACAGGTCTAAAGCATGAGCAAAGATTAAAAGAATTAAATAAGAAGTTCAAAGATTTAAAACTTGAAGATTTTCTTCGAAAATATACAGATAAAAGCAGTGAGAGTTCGTTTAAGAATCCTACGCCAAGCGAATATGAGCAAATCTATAAGAGGATGCAAAAGGATACAAAGCAAAAGCAAGAAATCAATTGTGGAGCTTGTGGATACCAGACATGCAAAGAGATGGCATGTGCAATCTTTAATGATTGTAACCAACCAACTTTTTGTGTACATTATATAAAAGAATTAGTAGAGCAAGAGAAGATTCAAACAGAAGAGCAATCACAACAGATACATATAGCACATGAGCAGATGAGGGACAAGAATGCTCAGATAAAGAGTATGGTTGCTAATGTTGCAGAAGATTTTGAAAGTCTTGATGAATCGATTGAGCAGATGGCAAAGGGGAATAATTCAAATGCAGACGAAAGCATACAAATCAATGCTTCTATGTCAAATGTAGTAGAGTTTTGTACACAGTTAAAGAAATCGTTTACAGTAATAGAGGAATTGTTAACAGATCTTGAACAGAATAATAATGATATAACAAAGATTGCAGCAAAGACGAATCTATTGTCCCTGAACGCTTCCATTGAGGCTGCTAGGGCAGGAACCGCAGGAAGAGGATTTGCAGTAGTAGCGAATGAAATCAAGAACCTATCGGATTCAAGTAAAGAAGCGGCAATTGATAGTAATACGAATAAAGTAGAGATAAGCAATGCCCTTGCAATTCTTGTAGGCGAGGCGGATAACTTAATTCAAGTAATAGATAAAGTAAATGAAAGAATTGAAAATCTTGCAGCAAGTTCAGAAGAAATAGCAGCATCAACAGATGTGATGAATGCAGTAGCAGGAACATTAAGGACAAAGATAAATAACCTGCTTGAATAAAGAACAGTAACAATAAAAGGCAACAACTTGAGCAAAAAATTGCAAAGTGTGTTGCCTTTTTCTATTAAACATAATCTACTATTATTAGCCCATTTTAAAATTGATCTTAAGTGGGGTACGAAGATTCTTGCCACCTTTAGATTGCACTTTTGTTGTAACGTTAAGGGTGTAAGTATCTGTTTGTGAATATGGTTCAAGTGGTTCTATTTCAATCGTATTATTAAGTGTATCATAACGGATAGAAGTACGAAGAACAGCCTGATTTTGATTTGTAACATAGAGATTTACATTATTAACCGATTTTGGATTTAATGGGGTGTTGAATTTTACTTTCCAAACAAAAAGATTGGTTCGGAATTTGATGTCTTGTCGAATCTTTTTCTTGACATCTTCCGAGTTTGTTTCAACGTCTAAATAATTGGAAGCCATAGGATCACCTCTTTATATAAAAATTTATGTTAAAATACCTTATGATGTGCTAAAATAGTTATTAAAATTGTAATCTTTTTTGAGAAAAATGTCAATCGTATAAAAGTCTTATACGTAAAGAATAAATGGTTGTGCTGAAAGGAGCATGTTAGATATATGTCGAAAGAAGTTTGGAAAGCGGGAAATATGCTTTATCCACTTCCTGTTGTAATGGTAAGTTGTGAGAGTGAAGAGGAAAAACCGAATATAATTACGGTAGCTTGGGCAGGTACAGTATGTACGAATCCACCGATGGTATCGATATCTGTACGTCCAGAGCGCCATTCCTATGCAATGATAGAAAAGTCAAAAGAATTCGTTATTAATCTAACGACAAAGGATTTGGTGAAGGCAACAGATTACTGTGGCGTTCGTTCAGGAAGAGATGTAGATAAGTTTAAAGAAATGGGACTAACGTTGCAAGAAAGTAGTAAAATAAAAGTACGAGGAATTAAAGAGAGTCCTGTCAACATAGAATGTAAAGTAAGGGAAATTATTAAATTAGGTTCCCATGATATGTTTCTTGCGGATGTTATGGCAATTCAAATTGATTCTTCTTTGTTGAATGAAAAAGGGAAATTAGAGCTTAGCAAGTCGAAACCAATTGTGTATTCTCATGGGGAGTATTATGATTTGGGAAATCTACTTGGTACATTTGGTTATTCCGTGAAAAAAGACAAGGGTAAGAAGCCAGCAGCGAAACAAAGAAGCAAGCGACAGAAATAGAAAATAGTAGAATAGTAGTGAGACGGGAGATTTGGGTTTATGAAAATCAGCTACATTAGAATTCGTAATTTTAAAGTAATAAAAGATATGACGATTAACGAAGTTGAAAACGCTTTGATATTAGTGGGGAAAAACAATACAGGAAAAACGGTAGTATTAGATGCAATCCGTGCAATTACTGGAGATTATATAGTAACAAAATCGAATTTTATTCAGTCTGATAAACCGATTTTGATTGATTTAAAGGTTGAAATAACAGAAGAGGACTTGCTGATCTTTCACGAAAAGGGGGTTGTAAGTCGTTATAAACGTTACGATTTGTGGGAGAAAGATTTCATGATGAAACTGCCATCTTTTCAAGAAGGAGTTTTGTCATTTCAATGCATGATAACACCAGGTGGAATTATTAAGTATAATGATGGTGTGAAGAAGAATAATACGTACATTAAGCTTGTTGCACCTAAGATTTATTTTATTGATCATACTAGGAATACAGATATGATTCAAGATGACGTGTTTGCTGTGTATGATAAACAAGATTTAGTAGGATTGCGTGAAAATGTATGTATGTTTGATTCAGCAAAACCATGTGTAAGCTGTTTTCAATGTGTAGGTGTGATATCTAAGAAAAATCCAAGTGAATTAACAGTATATGAAACGGTACGTTTATTAGAACATAAATTATATAATATGAATGTACAGCAGTTTTCAGATAAAGTGAATCAATACTTTTATCAAAATGGAAGTGTTTCGCAGAGAGTGCGTTATACGGTTAATTTTAATGTAGAGGACATGTTAAAGATTGAGACGCAAATCTTCAATGAGGAACGTGGCACAGAAGGCAATTTAGACATGTTAGGAGAGGGACTTAAGAGTATCTATGCCTTGTCACTTTTGCAAGCGTATATAGATGAAACAACAACACTGCCATGCATTATTATGATTGAAGATCCGGAGATTTATCTTCACCCACAATTACAGAAGCAGGCAAGTGAGATCCTATATCAGTTATCAAAGAAGAATCAAGTTATGTTTACAACACATTCACCTAATTTGATTTTTAATTTTTCACAAAAGCAGATCAAACAAGTTCTTCTTGATAATGAACATTATACAACGGTACGAGAAGATGCAGATATCGATGAAATCCTTGATGATTTAGGGTATACAGCGAATGATATGATGAATGTGAATTTTGTGTTTATCGTAGAAGGAAAGCAAGATAGTAGTAGATTACCGATGCTTTTAGAAAAATATTATTCAGAAATCTATGATGATACAGGAAAGTTGCAAAGAATTTCAATCATCACTACGAATAGCTGTACGAATATTAAGACCTATGCGAATTTAAAATATATTAATCAGTTGTACCTAAAGGATCAGTTCCTTATGGTGCGAGATAGTGATGGTAAGAATCCAAAACATCTAGTAAAACAGCTCTGTAGCTACTATCGCCAAAGAGCGACAGAAGATGTGGATAAGTTACCTCATGTGACACCAAAGAATGTATTGATACTAAAATACTACTCATTTGAAAATTATTTTCTTGATCCTAAGATTATGACAAAAATAGGTGTTGTGAAGAGTGAAGAAGAGTTTTATAATATTCTTTATACGAAGTGGAAAGATTATCTTTATAAATTAGGAAGTACAAAACGATTAATTAAGAATTTTAATCTTCGTATCAATAATAAGAATGATTTAAAACCAAACATGGAATTAATTAAGACATATGTTCGTGGGCATAATCTGTTTGACATCTTCTATGGCCGCTACCGTGGAGATGCTCAAATTGAGATTTTACAAAGATATATTGATTATGCTCCTAGAGATACATTCAAGGATATTTTGGATGCGATAGATTCATTTGTATATTTTGAAAATAGAAGAAAGTAGTAAATGATACATTTTTTAATAATTAGTATTAGCAATAGTCAGTTTGGATTGTGGGTATACTAAAATTCTAAAGAAAAATAATATGGAGGAAGATATGAATAATATTGTATTAGTAGGAATGCCAGGGGCAGGGAAAAGTACGGCAGGTGTAATATTAGCAAAAGTTTTAGGATATCAGTTCATTGATTCCGATTTACTTATACAGAAAAGAGAAAAGAGTTTATTACATGAGATTATTGCAACAAAGGGATTAGATGCTTTTATAGAGATTGAGAACCAAGTAAATGCTTCCGTAGAGGCAGAGGAATCTGTAATTGCCACTGGTGGTAGTGTAATCTATGGTAAAGAGGCAATGGAGCACTTACGAGAGATAGGAACTGTCGTTTACATAAAGCTAAGCTATGAAACACTAACAAACAGGCTTGGTAATATAAAACAAAGGGGTGTGGTGCTCAAAAAAGGACAGGATTTAAAAGGGCTATATGAGGAGCGATGTCCATTATATGAGAAGTATAGTCATCATATTTTAGACGCAGAAGGTATGGACGCAGAGGGATTGGTTCAGGCAATTTGTAATCTTATGTTTACAAATTAAGAGTTTATGGTATAATCATATATGTGAAAAATTTAGAAAATGGGAAACTGTGCCGAAATATTACCGTTACTAGGTAGTTCAAATAGGAAACAATAGAGGTGTGTTATGGAGCAATTTATTATAAAGGGTGGGAAACCGCTTCATGGAGAAGTTACAATAGGTGGCGCTAAAAATGCCGCTTTAGGGATTTTAGCAGCAGCAATAATGACAGATGAAACAGTTACAATAGAGAATTTACCAAATGTACGCGATATAAATGTTATGTTACAAGCAATAGAAGGAATTGGCGCGAAAGTAGAGCGTGTAAGTGAACATGTAGTTAAAATAAGTGGTGGTCAAATAAGTAGTATTAGCATTGATTACGAATATATTCGTAAAATCCGTGCTTCGTACTATTTATTAGGCGCACTATTAGGAAAATACAATCAAGCGCAAGTTGCATTGCCTGGTGGTTGTAATATAGGTAGTAGACCGATTGACCAGCATATCAAGGGATTTGAAGCTCTTGGTGCGTCTGTAAAGATTGAATATGGAATGATACATGCAAAGGCAGACAAATTAGATGGAAATCATATCTATCTTGATGTAGTTAGTGTTGGTGCTACAATTAATATCATGCTTGCAGCGTGTATGGCTGAAGGAAAAACAATTATTGAAAACTCAGCAAAAGAACCACATATTGTTGATGTTGCAAACTTCTTAAATAGTATGGGAGCAAATATCAAAGGTGCTGGAACGGATATTATTCGTATCAAAGGTGTTGAGAAATTACACGGAACAGAGTATTCAATTATTCCGGACCAGATTGAAGCAGGAACATTTATGTTAGCAGCTGCAGCAACAAGAGGAGAAGTTCTTGTTAAGAACGTTATTCCTAAGCATCTTGAAGCAATTACAGCAAAACTGATAGAGATTGGTGCTACCGTGGAAGAGCTTGATGATGCTGTATTAGTAAAAGCAACGTCTCGTTTAGGTAATACCCATGTAAAAACATTACCATATCCAGGATTCCCTACGGATATGCAACCTCAAATCGCAACATTACTTGCGTTATCGAATGGAACAAGTATTGTTACAGAGAGTATATTTGAAAACCGTTTAAAATACGTTGATGAACTTGCACGTATGGGTGCAACTGTCAAAGTAGAAGGCAATAGTGCAATTATCACTGGTGTAGAAAAATTAACTGGTGCAATTGTTAGTGCCCCTGATTTACGTGCTGGTGCAGCATTAGTAACAGCAGGATTAGTTGCTGACGGATTTACTATTGTTGATCAAATCCAATACATTGAACGTGGTTACGAGGATTTTGAACGTAAGATGCAAGATCTTGGAGCAGATATGGAAAAAGTAGATGTAGAAGATGAAAAAGCAATTATGAAATTCAAACTAAAAGTAGGCTAAGTGATAGAATAAAAAGCTGCTATCTTGAGTAGCTCCTAGTATGGAGTAATCAAGATAGCAGCTTTTTTATGTTTTGTGGGTCTTAAAGTCATACTTTTTCATGCAAGCATGAAACGTATGACCTTCTGACCCTTGCATTATTATATAATTGCTTGAATCGATAGAGATTTGTTCTTTGATAAATCAATGAATTGGTTTCCTACTTGTACAACAGGATTTGCTAAAGAATGTTTGTTTAACATAATAATCATTCCTTCAGAGCCATCACTCAAACGAACGGTATTCATCACATAAGTTTGAAACATTTGCTCGAAGAAAACAACTAAGTATGCAGGGTCGTATTTCGTATAGCCTTCCTGTTCGAATATATGCAATACTTCAAATGGACAGAGAGGATCACGGTATACTCGTTTGGAAGTTAGGGCATCATATACATCTGCTATAGAAACGATACGAGCAAAGTTTTCAATAGAAGTACTATTTAATTGATGTGGGTAACCAGAACCATCTAGTCGTTCGTGGTGCATAAGAGCCGCCGTTTTAATTCGCTCATCAATATTCTTATCTTTTAAAAGCTCATACCCAATTAACGTATGTTTCTTAACGACATTGTATTCGTCCTCAGTAAGCTTGTCTGGTTTCATAATAATAGATTGGGGAATCTCTAATTTGCCGATATCATGAAACAATCCACATAAAGTAAGAACTTCTAGCTCTTCTTGTGGAAGTTTTATCCAGTTTCCGAAAACGTGACAAATCAAGGCAACGTTTACACAATGAGTATACGTATTATCATCATAGTTTCTCATGCAATTTAGCATATCAAAAAGATGAATCATATTTCTTGAAGTTTCTAATATATCATTTGTAAAGTGAAGCAAGTTTGCTACGTCAAGGGGAGCATCGTTATGAATTACGTTATTAAGGTAATTCTGAAAATATTCTACACAACCGTAGAATTTCTTCTGAAATTGAGCGAACTCCTCTGTATCACGAATGTTAGAAAGATGGGATTCTTGTGAAATGCTATCCATTGGAACAGCATCCGTAGTGATGTTTCCTTGTTCATCAATGCGAACAGTAAGACTCTGAATGGAATAAAATTGTAACTTGGTTATAATTTTATCAGTCAAAATAGTATCTCTAGCTACTAATATGTGACCAGAAAAATCTAAAATATCTCTGGCGAGAGTCATACCTGGGACTGCTTTGCTTAAAAAAATGCTTTTGAATTTCATAGTTCATCACCTCTCATAGTAAAACACGAACTTAAATCGTTTTTATGTAAAAAATTTGTTATCTATAGTATAGAAATATTAAAACGAAAAGTCAATAAAATGAGCATACAAAAACAGCATAAAACATAGGAAATATATCCTATTGCAACTAAATAAAACAGTGTTTTCGTGCTAAAAAAAATAGTAATTGACGAAAATGGAGATTTGGTGTACTATAAAGATACCCCTAGGGGGTATAAAAATGACAGTTTATTATTATAAGCTAAAAACCATAGTTTTATAGTGATATATTTAAAAGAAAGGATAGAATGCGAAAGCATAGGTGAATGTATGAAAGAGACAACACTTCAAGTTGATGGAATGACATGTGCTGCATGTAGTAGTGGAGTAGAGCGTGTTGTTAATAAACAGCAGGGAGTAGAAACTTGTGAAGTAAACCTAACAACGGGTAAAGCACGAATTATATATGATGAGAAGCAAATCACGGTAGATACGATTAAAGAGAAGATTGTAAAAGCTGGATTTCAACCAAAAGATATAGAGAGTAGTAGTGAGGAACAGATTTTTGAGCAAGAGGAAGAGCAGCTACATGTTGCAAAAAGGCGTTTGATAGGAGCGATAATATTAGCAATTCCACTACTTTATCTGTCTATGGGACATATGTTACCGTTTGAAGTATATGTTCCGGAATTTATAAGTATGGAAAGACCATTGAATTTTGCAATTGCGCAGTTACTACTTACAATTCCAATTCTCTATCTTGGACGAAACTTCTATATCGTGGGATTTCGTACTTTATTTAGAGGAAATCCGAATATGGATTCTCTTGTTGCAATAGGAACGACAAGTGCATTCCTCTATAGTTTGGTTATGACAATTAAGATACCAACAGACACGCACGCAGTACACAATCTATATTATGAATCAGCAGCAGTTGTAGTTACACTAATTATGCTAGGTAAGTATATGGAAAAGAGAAGCCGAAGTAAAACTTCTGGAGCGATTAAGAAGTTGCTAGAGCTAACGCCAGATACTGCTTGTAGAATTGTAGATGGTGTAGAAGAGGTGATATCTATTGGACAGTTAAGCGTTGGTGATATCGTTGTGATTAAACCAGGAAGTAAAGTACCTATGGATGGTATTGTAACATCGGGAAGCAGTAGTGTAGATGAATCGATGTTAACAGGGGAGAGTATTCCTGTTGAAAAGCAAGTATCCGATGAAGTGATTGGTGGAAGTATTAACTATAATGGTGTAATGTATGTGAAAGTTACAAGAACTGGTGAAGATACAACGTTATCAAAGATTATCAAATTAATTGAAGATGCACAATCAAAGAAAGCACCAATTGCCAAGATCGCAGATAAAGTAGCAGGAATTTTTGTACCAACAGTTATAACAATTGCAGTTGTGGCAGCGATTGTTTGGTTGGTTCTTGGATATGAATTTGCATTTGTATTAAAGATATTTGTATCAGTATTAGTAATTGCGTGTCCTTGTGCGCTGGGACTGGCAACACCAACGGCAATTATGGTTGGAACTGGTCTTGGAGCGAGTAACGGAATATTAATTAAGAGTGGAGAAGCATTAGAGACAACGCACAAGGTTGACGTTGTTGTACTAGATAAGACCGGAACAATTACGAACGGAAAGCCACAAGTCACTGATGTGATTAGTAATTCCTACGAGCAAAACGAATTACTAGTAATAGCTTCTAGAGTAGAAGCAGTTTCCGATCATCCACTAGCGAAAGCAATTGTGAATAGGGCCAAAGAATTAATACATGAGAATCCCACATTAGATACATTGATACAGTCAAAACGTTTTACAGTAAAGGAATTTCAGAATATAAGTGGTAAAGGTGTAGAGGCAGAATTTGAAAATGGTTCGAAGATTATTATTGGAAATGAAAGAATGATAACAGATTACAACATTGCGCTAGAACAATATAGGGAAGAAGCAAACCGTTTGGCAAATGAAGCAAAAACGCCGATGTTTGTAGCGATTGATACTATGTTAGTTGGAATTATCGGTGTAGCGGATACCATTAAGGATACAAGTATAGAAGCCATTGAACAGATTAAAAAGTTAGGCATTAAAGTATATATGCTAACAGGAGACAACAAGCTGACAGCCGAGCATATTGGCAAACAAGTTCATGTTGATGAGGTAGTTGCAGAAGTGTTACCAGCTGATAAAGCAGATGTTGTAGCAAACTTGCAGAAAAACAACAATGTTGTTATGATGGTAGGAGATGGAATTAATGATGCCCCAGCGTTAGTTCAAGCTGATATTGGTGTTGCAATTGGTAGTGGAAGTGATGTAGCGATTGAGTCTGGAGATATCGTATTGATGAAATCAGGTTTGCAAGATGTATACAAATCAATTCGTCTAAGTAAACTAACAATACGAAATATAAAACAGAATCTATTCTGGGCATTCTTCTATAACATGATTGGTATCCCAATTGCCGCAGGTGTATTCTATGGATTAAATCAGACATTACTTAGTCCAATGATTGCAGGTTTTGCAATGTCATTAAGTTCAGTTTGCGTAGTTGGTAATGCACTTAGACTTCGAATGAAGAAATTATAAACGAGAATAGGGTTGAAAGAAAATAAAAGTAAAGGAATCATGTAGCTCGTTGATTCTTTCAACCATTTTATTAGAGCAGTATCGCAAGCAAGCTTGCGATATACATGGGTGTAAAGATGGAGGATTGCTCTTGTAATAAAGAATGTGGCTCGTGTAAGACGAAACACAGAGATGATAAGGAATACAGAAATCTTATGAATCGCTTAAACCGAATAGAAGGGCAGATTCGTGGAATTAAAGGCATGGTTGAAAAGGAATCTTACTGTGTAGATATCCTTACACAAGTAACAGCGATACAGGCAGCACTTAATGGCTTTAATAAAGTGCTATTGAGCAATCATATTAAAACTTGTGTTGTAGATAATATTCGAGAAGGCAATGAGGAAGTAATTGATGAGTTATTGTCTACGATTCAGAAGGTGATGAAGTAACTCTGCATTTGGCAGACATCACTTGTGAAAAAGCATGAATAATAAATTCAAAAAATATAAGAGCAAGATATAGAAAGGATGAAGGATATGACAACATTAAAAGTAAAAGAAATGAGCTGTAACCATTGCGTAGGTAGAATTGATACGGTATTAACAGAGGCAGGAATTGCACATAGTATTCAATTAGATAATAAGACAGTTACAATCGAAAATGCTAGTGACGTTGCAAAAGCGATTGAAGAGATGGACGATATCGGATTCACAGCGGAAGAAGAGTAGGTTTGTGATGATTTTTATCGCTTGGAATTGTTGAGCGAAAACTCAATTTAATTGTTTAAGAAATTGCCAAAGCAAAGGACTGATATCCTGCTTTGGCAATTTTGGTTTTTAGTATCTTTTATAAATATCTCCTCTATTGTTTGCGTCAATGACACAGATTATATATTGACCATTATCAATAGTGTAAATGATTCTAAAATCACCTACACGTAACCGATAAAGCTCTTTATGCCCTTGTATGGGCTTTGTATCACCATTTGGTAACTGATAAATTGCTTTCAAAATATGAGATGCTTTTTCTTTTGATTGCTTTTTGATGAATTTCATTGCCTTTTTTTCAATCTTAATTGTATACTTCATCTTCTAATCCCAATTCTTTCACTAAATCTTCAAAAGAAATACTTTCATGTTTTTCGGGGTCATCATCATTTAGATAATCATTCGCCATTCGCATACAAAATAAATCATCTTCTATTTCATCATCAAGTTGAAACCCTTTTAGAAAAGAAACAATATAGGGAATTTTATAATCTGGTATTTTGTCGATAATGCTTTTTGCAACCTCTTTATTACTCATATTACCACATCCTTTTGATATAATTGATTTACTAATATAAGTATATCATATTATGTTTAAAAGTGTAAAGGCTATTCAGTTTTCAAGGTGCAGTTACCTTTGGTTGCCATATCTAAAAGGTTGTTTTTGTTTACAGCAACAGAATGCAGACCATAGTCTTGTGATGATTTTTATCGCTTGACAAAACAAAAAAACTCTTTTACAATCAAAGTTACAGTAAGTCAACGTTAGCGTTGATTTTGAGACCGTGAAGAGGATTAGTATATTAGAATGAATATCACAGAGAGAGAAAGAATGGTGAGACTTTCTTATATTTATCTAATAGAACCTACCTTGGAGTTCCATATGAAAGTGTGGCGTAGGCACTGCGTTAAAGGGTGTAAAGGAGAACAACATTTTTGTTGTTAATTAGGGTGGTACCGCCGAAGTCTTTCGGTCCCTTGTGGACTTGAGGGCTTTTTTGTTTTATAGAAAAGTATTTAGTACTATTCTTAAATAAGATAAGCCTAAAAGTTAAGTTGTCAATTCATTTAGTGATTTGGAACCGGATGGTAATCTAATTCACTACAATCACAAAAAAGGAGAAAGAGATAACATGGCAAAGGAAAAGAAATTAGTAGAAGCGATTACTTCGATGGAAGTGGATTTCGCACAATGGTATACGGATGTTGTAAAGAAGGCAGAGCTTATTGACTATTCAAGTGTTCGTGGTTGTATGATTTTACGTCCAGCAGGATATGCAATTTGGGAAAATATACAGAAACAATTAGATGCTAGCTTTAAAGAAACAGGCGTTGAGAATGTATATATGCCAATGTTTATTCCAGAGAGTTTATTACAAAAGGAAAAGGATCATGTAGAAGGTTTTGCACCAGAAGTTGCTTGGGTAACACATGGTGGATTAGAACCATTACAAGAAAGATTATGTGTAAGACCAACATCAGAAACATTATTCTGTGATTTTTATTCTAATATCATTCAATCTTACCGTGACCTTCCTAAATTATATAACCAATGGTGTTCTGTAGTACGTTGGGAAAAGACAACAAGACCATTTCTTCGTTCACTAGAATTCTTATGGCAAGAAGGTCATACAGCACATGCAACAGCAGAAGAAGCAGAAGAGAGAACAATTCAAATGCTTAATTTATATGCCGACTTCTGTGAAAATGTATTAGCGATTCCTATGGTAAGAGGACGTAAAACAGATAAAGAAAAATTCGCTGGAGCAGAAGCAACATACACAATTGAAGCATTAATGCATGATGGTAAAGCGCTTCAATCAGGAACAAGCCATAACTTCGGAGATGGATTTGCGAAAGCATTTGAAATTCAATATACAGATAAAGAAAACAAACTACAATATGTACACCAAACTTCATGGGGTATGATAACTCGTCTTATCGGAGCAGTAATCATGGTACATGGTGATGACAGTGGTCTTGTATTACCACCAAGAATTGCACCAGTACAAGTAATGATTATTCCAATTGCACAACATAAGGAAGGTGTATTGGAAAAAGCAGCAGAGTTAAAAGAAAAATTAAAGGGATTTTCTGTTAAAGTAGATGATTCGGATAAAGGACCAGGTTGGAAGTTCAGTGAGCAAGAGATGCGTGGTGTTCCAGTTCGTATAGAAATCGGACCAAAAGATATCGAAGCAAACCAAGCTGTTATCGTAAGAAGAGATACGAGAGAAAAGATTGTTGTATCTTTAGATGAAATTGATAGTAAGATAGCTGAAGTATTAGAAGCAATGCAAGTTGAAATGTTAGAACGTGCAAGAAATCATCGAGATGCTCATACGTATGAAGCACATTCTATGGAAGAATTCACTGAAACAGTTGCAAGTAAACCAGGTTTTGTGAAAGCAATGTGGTGTGGAGATCAAGCATGTGAAGATGAAATCAAAGAGAAGACAGGTGCAACATCACGTTGTATGCCATTTAAACAAGAACACATTAGCGATAATTGTGTATGTTGTGGTAAAAAGGCACAATCTTTGGTTTACTGGGGTAAAGCATACTAGGAAGATGAAGCAACCTTAAGATGAGGTTTAACTCATCATCGTCCTAGAATATTAGGAAAGGAAGCGTACAAGCTGTCTGCTTAACAAAATATTTGTTTTAGTAGATTTGATATACGCAGGGACATAGTATGATAATTCAAATGCCAGAGAAAGTGCAAGAGATTATCCAGACACTTGTAAGTCATGGTTTTGAAGCGTATGCAGTAGGCGGTTGTGTACGTGATAGTATATTAGGACGCATACCGGGAGACTGGGATATCACAACTTCAGCGAAACCGGAGCAAGTAAAGAGCTTGTTTCGAAGAACGATAGATACTGGAATTGAGCATGGAACAGTAACGATTATGCTTGATAAAGAAGGGTTTGAAGTGACAACATATCGAATCGATGGGGAATATGAAGATAATCGTCATCCAAAGAACGTTGAATTCACTTCAAATCTAGTTGAAGATCTGAAACGACGAGACTTTACAATTAATGCAATGGCATACAATGAGCAAGATGGAATTGTTGATAAATTCGATGGTTTGGGCGACATTAATAGGAAAGTGATTCGATGTGTTGGAGATGCAGAGGAACGTTTTGATGAAGATGCACTACGAATACTGCGAGCGATTCGATTTGCAGCACAGCTTGATTTTACGATTGATGCAGAAACAGAAACAGCAATAGAGAAAAAAGTAAAGTTCTTAAGTAATATAAGTGCAGAGAGAATCCGCGTAGAACTAGAAAAACTCTTACTCTCGAAACATCCTGAAAAACTAATACATGCTTACAGACTTGGAATAACAGATATTGTTATTCCAGAGTTTGATAAGATGATGGCGACTCCGCAGAATATGTCATCCCATATCTATGGTGTAGGAGAACATTGTGTTGTAGCAATACAGGCAATGCAGAAATTATTCGGTACTGTTCCTTACGTGGAAGATGCAAAGGAGCAACAGGAGTTTTCTTTAGACCATAAACTGCAAACAATTCTTTGTTTTACTATGTTGCTGCATGATTGCGGAAAACCGAACAAAATAACAACAGATAAGAACGGAGCAGATCATTTCTATGGGCATGCAGAGGAAAGTTCTATCTTAGCGAAGAAAATACTTCAAAGACTCAAGTGTGATAACTATACAATTGATACAGCGATAGCGTTGATTAAATATCATGATTATCCATTAACAGCGGATAAGATGAAACTTCGTAAAGCGGCAAATAAAATAGGTGTAGAATTGATGGAACTATTGTTTTTGGTAAAGGAAGCGGATTCCTTAGCACATGCAAAAACTGCTTGTGAATCTCGCTTGAAAGAACTATATCAAGTGAAAGAAGTATATAGAGAAATCTGTGAAGCAGAAGATTGCCTATGTTTAAAGGACTTAGCCGTAACAGGAAAAGATTTGATGGAGATAGGTTTGGAACAAGGAAAGATGCTAGGAATGGTCTTAAATCAATTATTACACCATGTATTAGAAAAGCCAGAAGACAATAAGAAAGAGTTCTTGCTTGAATATGCGAAGTTAGTGTTACAACAACAGAAGAAAGATTAATAAAGTAGAGTTGGTATAAAATTGGCGAATACGTCCAGTTTATACTAGCTCTATTTATTTTTCAATTTATGACTAAAAACTTTCAGAATTATTTAAAAATTAAGCTTCTATAATAGGTATTTGTCTCATAAGATTAACAAGAAAGACATCCACAAATGGGTGTTTTAGTTAACTGATTAGGAGGGCTAAATGTGGAAGATAGACACGAGGAAATCTGGAAGCAGTACAATATGGCAATCCGTAATGTATATCGTGTAAGGGGTGCATATATATTAGAAACCGATCAAGGTTTGAAACTATATAGAAGCTATGAAGGTTCAGAGAGTAAGGTGGAATTTGAACAATCAGTTAAGGAGCATCTACGCAAAACAGGATATGCGAATATTGATTTATATTTGCGAAATCAAAACGGAGAACTTATTACAACTGATTCAATGGGGACAAAGTACATAATTAAGGATTGGTTTAATGGAGACGAATGCAACCTTCGTGAGGAGAGAGACATTATAGCGGCTTCTGCAAATCTAGCTAATTTACATAGTTATATGCAAAATGTTCAAACCGGGCTTGAAGATCAAGATGCGAAATATATTCATAACTTAGAGGTTCAGTTTGACAAACATAATAGAGAACTGAGAAGAGTAAGAGCATATATCCGTGATAAGAAGCAGAAAAATGAGTTTGAAGTATGTTTTCTTAATGTGTACAACAAATTTTACGAGCAAGGAGTAACAGCTCTCGAAATTCAGAAAAAATCAGATTATGAGAATCTATTAAAGCAATGTATTACAAATAATACGATGTGCCATGGTAATTACATTTACCATAATATATTAATGCGTTCAGATAGCATCGCTACGACAAATTTTGAAAAAGTTTGTGTGGGCGTTCAGATGCTAGATTTGTACTGCTTCATCCGTAAAGTCATGGAGAAGAACAATTGGAATGTTACATATGGTAATTTAATTATTGAGGAGTATGATAAGGTTAGAACAATATCAAAAGAAGACTTGAAGATATTGTATGTACTATTACTGTACCCAGAGAAGTTCTGGAAAGTAACGAACTTTTACTATAATGCACGTAAATCATGGGTTCCAAGGCGCAATATACAAAAACTAATGAACCTGTCAGAGCAGGCAAAAGATAAGGAAGCGTTTTTAGAGCAGTTAGAGAGATTAATATAAGAAGATGAAAAACTATCGTATGTTGGAAGATGTACGGTAGTTTTTTGTTGTATAACCTTCTTGAAATGTACTTGATTTTTCTCAAGGATTATTGTATAGTATATAAGTCAAAAAGCTATATATCGTGTGTTCGAGACCTTCCACACGTTAAACAAAACTAAAGGAGAAATGAATATGAAGAAAGAAAAAGTTCAGTATTTAACACAAGCAGCCATGATTGCAGCAATCTACGTTGTATTGACATCTCTATTCCAACCATTTGGATTTATGGATGTGCAAGTACGTGTTGCAGAAGCATTAACAATCTTGCCATTTTTCACACCAGCGGCAATCCCAGGATTATTCGTGGGATGTTTGTTGGGAAATATGCTTGGAGGAGCTTGTTTACTGGATATTATCCTAGGTAGTTTAACAACGTTAGTAGCAGCAGGTGTTTCATACCTGTTAAGAAGAAACAAATATTTAGTAGCATTGCCACCGATTATCGGTAATGCGATTGTTGTTCCATGGGTTCTAAGGAACGGATATGGTTTAGCAACACCAATACCTCTTATGATGGTAACGGTTGGAATCGGAGAAATTATATCATGCGGAATATTGGGAACAATGTTATTACTTGCATTAAACAAGTATAAGAACGTAATCTTTAAACAAAGAGTAGCATAAGATAGGACAACGATGAGCCTAAATTGAAATTGTCGTTCTAACACAATAAATATAATAAATTTGTTTAAAACAAAAACAAGGTCAGAATACAAATGAGTGATAAGAAAGTAAATGGTAAAAGAAACCGTTATATACTTTCCTGTCACTCATTTGCGTTTAGGTGTTTTTATTTCAATTGTTTAGAAATATCTTATTTGAGCTGTTTCAGAGTCAGTTGCTTTATTAAGAGTCATTTAGTGCTTAAGAAAATATTAAGAGAATATTAAGGAAACAAACGTTCGGATTGCGTTGTCAGAAGAGCGTGAATATGGTATAATGCTATGCATATATATCAAAAATTATTCATTAATTTGCTTGTACTTGTATATCAGTACAATAGATATGCAAAACTTCATTACCTACCCTGCTTCTTCGCTGCTGTTCTATAATTAAGAAACGGTAGTGAAACGCCTATAGTACTTCTTGGTGTGTATATCCATAACCTAGGAAGGCGAGGCATGGACGCCGAGCCAGTCTGAGCTGAGGCAGGATGCCGAATCGAAGACGGTTCCGTAAGCTTTCAATAATTGTCCATACACACCTAGAAGTACTTAGGTGTGCAACGTGTTTCGTATTATAGAACAGCAGCGAAGAAGCAATGAAGACATATCAAAGTTTTGCATCATAAATTAAACGACACAAGTACAGCAATTGACAGAAGCTAAGATGGGAGTGAGGGAATGCGATTTATACATTTGGCAGATGTGCATTTAGGAATGCAACCAGATATTAAGAGAGATTGGAGTCAGGCTAGAAGTAAAGAGATATGGAAGACATTCGAGAACGTTATAAATCAATGTGAAGAAGAGTCTGTTGATTTGTTATTAATCGCAGGAGATCTATTTCATAAACAACCATTACTAAGAGAATTGAAAGAAGTGAATTACCTTTTTAAACGGTTAACAAAGACCCATGTAGTAATGATGGCAGGTAATCATGACTATATAGGTCAAACATCAAACTATATAAATTTCCCTTGGGCAGAGAATGTACATATGTTTGAGCAAGAAGAACTTGCTACTTATTATATTGAGGAAATAAATACAAGGATATATGGGTTGAGTTATTTGACGAGAGATATTGCGGAAGCAAAATATCATCAATCTGTGTTGCTAAATCCACGAGAGATATCCATTTTACTAGCGCATGGTGGGGATGAGAAAAACATACCAATTGACAGGAAAACAATAGTGCGATTAGGATATACGTATGTGGCACTTGGGCATATTCATAAACCTACAAAGTTTAGCAATCAGATGGCGTATGCAGGTTCACTCGAACCATTAGATAAGACAGAAACAGGAGAACATGGTTACATACAAGGGGACATAAGCAGGTATGGAGATGAATTTCATACAGATATAACATTTATACCATGTAGTACTAGGCAATATATATCGCTAGTAATAGAGGTTCAGCCACAGATGACGCAGTTAGAGGTTATGGATATGATATGTGAACAAATCCGTAGTAGAGGAATGAATCATATCTATAGTATTGTGTTAGAAGGAGCAAGAGACGTAGATGTTAGTTTTGACGTGGATGAAATAGTAACACTTGGCTATATTGTAGATGTGGAAGATTTCACGATACCAGACTATGATTTTGATGAACTGCGTATAGAGAACAGGAATAACATTATCGGAATGTACATAGACAAGATTCGAAGTTTGGAATATGACGATGAAGTGATAGACAAGGCACTATATCTAGGAGTAAAAGCGCTAATGAAGCAAAACCAAAGATAGTAGCGAAGTAACTAGAGAGAATTCGGATAGAGGCATTGAGCTTCGTGTATCGTATTCAAAAACTAGAAGGGGGCATGCTAATTCATATGAATATTAACTTGCTAAGTTTAAAACATTTTGGTAAATTTCAAAATAAAAGGCTGGAATTACAAGACGGAATTAATCTTGTGTATGGGACGAATGAAGCTGGAAAAAGTACAATACACACATTTGTAAGGGGAATGCTATTTGGTATTGATAAGCAGCGAGGGAGAGCAAACTTTGATACCTATACTAGATACAAACCATGGGATACGCCAACATTATACGATGGGGAGATGGAAGTGGAAGTTGAAGGGGTTTCCTATCTTATAAAAAGAAACTTTTACAAAGAAGAGAAATCACTACAGATTATTAATAAAGAGACGGGAAGAGAGGTTCCGTATAAGGAACAACGAGGTAGCTGCTTTATTGAAGGTGTAACAGAGAGTAATTACAGTAATACCGTTCATATCGCCCAGCAGCAGGCAGCAACAGGTAAGGAACTAGCATTTCGCATCAATGACTATATCGCGAATATGTCAACAACACAGACAAGCGAAGTAAATGTAAATCAAGCGATAAAGGAATTGCAAGCACAAAGAAAAGAGATTGAATCAAAGCAAACGAAGCAACAAGTACAAGAATTGAATATGGAATTAAAGCAGATTCAAACGACAGACTTTATGTTGAAGGAATTGGAACGACAGACACTTAGCCTTGATAAAGAGATACAAGCATTAACTCTTGAAAAAGCGAATTGCAAGGTTGATGGGGCATATGTTCAGAAGTTACAGGTTCTTGATTCCTATACGAAAGAATATGATTTGATTGCCGAGAAATATCAAAGTCTGAAAGATTGCCGAGACTACTATCTTCAAGTGACACAACAGACACGAGCGTGGGGAAGTATAGGAGAGCAAAGTAAGGCATTGCAACTTGGGAAAACTGGACAAATCCAAGGAAACTTGCAAGAGGAAGTAAAAAAGATAGAGAATGCGCCTAGGAATCATAAAGGACATATATGGAAAGCTTTATTTGTGATTTTAAGTTGTCTTATCTGTATCCTTGTGCCAACAGGGAAAGTGAATGAAGCAATGATTATAGTATTAACAGGAGTATTGGTAATTAGTATTGTACTGGTTCAACTTCTTGTAAATAAAGAAAGAAAAATTCCGAATAGCGAGAAGGATATCCCGCAGGAAAATAAAAGTGAGCTAGAAAAGCAATCAGAAATACAACAACAGATTCCTCAAGATAATCAGCTTGCAGCAGAATATAAAAAAACATGTGAACATCTTCTTGCCAGAATGCAAGCACAGGAAAAGGATATACTGGCATATGCGAATAAAGTAGTTGCAATACCTGAAGTGAATACAGAAACGATGAAACAGTTGGATGAAGAAATCACTAAATTAACAAGTCAGTTGCAGAAGCAAAAGACAGTACTACAACAAAGGCAAATGAGGGAGAAAGAAGTTAATCGTCAAATAGAAGCTGCCACTACGAAGAAAGAGAAGTTACGATGGGAGTTTTCTAAGTTAGAAGAAAGTATTGCGGATTATGCAAAGAAAAGAGCAATGCGTGATGAGCTTATGGAAAGGAGAAAGAAAGAGGAAGTTGAGTTAACAGCAATTGATATAAGTATTCAAACAATACAAGAACTTGCATCTTCTATACATGATGATTTCGGAGAAAAGTTAAATCGAGCAATATCAGAGATTTCGACTGCATTTACACTTGGAAATTGTTATGATGTAAAAGTAGATGAGAAGTTAAACATGAAAATAGTAAAAGGTAGTGAATACGTTTCAATGGAATATCTAAGTGCAGGAACGATGGAGCAATTATATTTGGCGTTGCGGTTAGTGACAGCAGAACTTCTTTTGAAGGATAGAGAGATGCCATTGATTTTAGATGATGCGTTTGTGTACTATGACGATAATCGTTTAGAGGAGACGATATGTAAACTGGCAACACATACAACACAGCAGATATTAATATTTACTTGCCATAATAGAGAGCAGGAAGTGTTGGATAAACACCAGATTCCATATAACTATATTGAACTATAAGTAATAACATGGAAAGGATATGCTTCAAAGAATTCAAGCCTTATTATTGGAGCAGTATCGCAAGCAAGCTTGTGATAGGCAAGGGTATAAGTATGAACAATGATAATAGAAAAAATGGTGAAACAAAGTCACCAAAGACAAAGAAGCAACTAAAAAGAGAGAAAGCAATTAAATTCAGAAAGAAACATCCTATCTTGCATCATATGAAATTTGCGTTAAAGATATTATGCTTAGTACTTTTAATAGTAGTATTAATCTTAATCCTATTATTTTATAACAAGTATGGAAAGAGAATTTTGCAACTGCAATCAGAAGCAAGAACATATGTTAGTGAATCGACACTTGATACATTTCGAGCCACGGAAACGAGTATTGTTTATGGTGCGAACGGAAAGGTTATATCAGAATTAAAAGGTGAAAAGAATCTGTACTATATGGAGTATTCTGAGATACCGCAACAAGTAGTAGATGCATTTATAACGATAGAGGATAAGAACTTCTTAAAACATAACGGCGTTGATTTGAAAGCGAATGTAAGAGCTGTGGTAGAATTGGTAAAGAATCGAGGAGCAATAAAGCAAGGTGCGAGTACGATAACACAGCAGCTAAGCCGTAATATTTTCTTGACGCATACAGTTAGTTGGGAGCGTAAGATAGAAGAAATCTTCATTGCAACAGAATTAGAGAAGAAATATGAGAAGTGGCAGATACTTGAGTTTTATATAAACAATATTTATTATGCGAATGGATATTATGGTATTCAGGCAGCGAGTGAGGGATATTTTAATAAAGAAGTAGATAAGTTGACATTATCAGAGGTCGCTTTCCTATGTGCGATACCGAATAATCCGACTGTATTCGACCCTGTAGATGAATATGATAATACAATTACTAGAAGAAATCGAATACTAAGACAGATGAATGAAGATGGTAAGATTTCAGATGCGGAGTACCAAGAGGCATATAATCAAGAAATCGTATTAGATAGAAAGAAAATCAATAAGAAAGATTATGTTGAAACCTATGTAAATTACTGTGCAACAAGAGCATTAATGCAGGAACATGGATTTACATTCCGCTATGAGTTTGAATCTGATGAAGATGCAGCAGATTATAAGGAAAGATATTCAACATTGTATAGTGAATGTCAGCAATCGTTATTTAGAGCTGGATATCGTATCTATACATCGATTAATATGACACAGCAGAAACTTCTTCAGAACTCCGTAGATGAGGCATTAGCGCAATTTACAGAAGTAACAGACGATGGTGTGTATAAACTACAAAGTTCTGCGGTATGTATTGATAATGAGACGGGATACGTTGTGGCGATTGTTGGTGGTAGAAAGCAAAAGAGTGCAGGTTATACATTAAACCGTGCATATCAAAGTTATAGACAGCCAGGTAGTGCGGTTAAGCCATTAATCGTATATACACCAGCATTAGAAGTAGGACATTATCCTGAAGAAATTGTAATAGATGAGAAGTTTGAAGGTGGCCCAAGTAATTCAAATGGTGTTTATTCTGGAAAGATAACACTTCGTAAGGCAGTAGAGCAATCAAAGAATACAATTGCATGGAAGTTATTTGAAGAAATTACACCAACGGTAGGTTTACGTTATCTTCAAAGAATGAATTTTGCAAAGCTTGATAAGAATGATTATTTTCCAGCGGCATCATTAGGAGGTTTTACAAATGGTGTTAGCTCGGTGGAAATGGCATCTGCGTATGCAACGCTTGAGAACGATGGAATATATCGTGAACCAACGTGTATTGTGAAGATAACAGATGCAGAAGGCAGAGTTATTGTAGGAAGTGATAGAAGTGATTATCAAGTATATGATAAGAATTCAGCAAGAATGATGTCAGATATTCTTACGGGAGTAGTTAAATATGGTACTGGTAAAGGATTAAGCATTCCCGGTATGGCAACAGCAGGTAAGACAGGAACAACGAATGAAAAGAAAGATGGTTGGTTCGTTGGATATACACCATACTATACGACAAGTGTGTGGGTAGGATATGATATGCCACAAAAATTAGAAGGTTTAATGGGGTCAACGTATCCAGGGCAAATATGGTATAGCTTTATGACAAAAATTCATGAGGGGCTAGAGAGTATAGCTACATTCCCTGAATATGTGGATACATCACCAAAGGAGGATATCGTACAAGAAGAACTAGAAGATATTGATTTAGATGATGAGGAAGACAACATTGAAGATGGTCAAGGTGGAGTAATTAATGAATTTGATAACGTAACACCGAGCGATGACCAAACACCAGATGATTATTATGACGATGATGATTACCAAGATACGCCGGATGACGATATGGAGATTCCGGATATAGATGATGGTGATGATGCAATCGTTCCAGATGATGATGACGGAGCAATAGATGAGCCAGATGATACGCCGTTACCAGATGACGATGATAATGAGATTGATGAAGCAACAGAGAACACATAAATCGGAAGAGAATACGAAGAACAGATAATAACAAGAATAAAGAATACAAAGAAAGAAGGAAGATTAGCTTGTAATCATCCTTCTTTCTTGGTATAAATATATAAAATATTATTTTGTATATTGGTTAATGATATTTTGAATTCTTTCAGTTGGATTTAATAATTCACTGATTGAAGCATCATGATTTAATGTATCAATCAATAAAGCAACATATTTACTCATATCCGCACTGATATAGTATTCTTTTGTTAATAATTCAGCTGGTTGGTATACAAGGTTAGTTGTAATAACTCTATAGATTAAACCTTGTTCATAAGCCTCATCAAATTTATCGAAACCATTTGTGAATAAACCGAACGTAGCAGCAACGAAGATTCTTCCGGCTTTTCTTCTCTTAAGTTCAGAAGCTACATCAAGCATACTTTCTCCAGAAGAAATCATATCATCGATAATAATAACATCTTTGCCTTCTATGTCAGTTCCTAAGAATTCATGAGCCACAATTGGATTACGTCCATTAACGATTGTAGTGTAATCACGACGTTTGTAGAACATACCCATATCTACGCCAAGTACATTGGCAAAGTATACAGCACGTCCCATAGCACCTTCATCAGGGCTAATAATCATCATATTTTTAGAATCTACTTGTAAATCAGGTACATTCTGAAGTAAAGCTTTAATAAATTGATATGTTGGTTTGATTGTTTCGAAACTCTTTAAAGGAATTGAGTTTTGAACACGAGGGTCATGTGCATCGAATGTAATAATACTTTCAACACCCATATTTGTTAATTCTTGAAGTGCAAGAGCACAGTCTAAAGATTCTCTAGAGCTACGTTTATGTTGTCTTCCTTCGTATAGGAAAGGCATAATAACGGTAATTCTTCTAGCTTTTCCCCCAACGGCAGCGATGATACGTTTTAAATCTTGGTAGTGATCATCTGGTGACATATGGTTAACATGTCCACTCATGTTATAAGTAAGACTGTGATTACATACATCAACTAATAAGTAAAGGTCTGTACCACGAACAGATTCGTTAATAGAACCTTTCGCCTCACCAGAACCAAAACGTGGGCAAGCAGCATTGATAAGATAAGAATCTCTTTGGTAGCCAGCAAAAGCAATTGTTGACTTGTGTTCGCTTTCTCTTTCTTTTCTCCACTCTACAATGTAGTCATTTACTTTTTGACCAAGGTCAGAACTACTTTCTAAAGCGATGATTCCCAGTGTCCCTACTGGGATTGTTTCAAATAGTTTTTCTTGTTGTGGCATTACTTCGTCCTCCATAAAATGTAAACGGTCGTATACACGTGTCATAAAATGTCCATTAAATTTATACCATTATGTTTCGCGCAAGTCAAGGTGAATATGAAAATTAAGTAGAAAATGCTTTTTTTATTCGAATATCATCTCCAACAATCTTAAGAAGACGGTAATTACTTGCAATTCTCGAAAAGATACGTTCGCTGTAATTCGTATTCAGATTATCCCAAGAGAGGTTGGTTGATATTATTGTCGATTTCTTGCGTAGATGGCGTTCATTAATACACAGATATAACTGTGATGTAATAAAACTGTTGTTAAGTTCCGTACCAAGATCATCGATAATAAGTAAATCGCAGTCGAGAATATATTCAAACTGCTCATTGGCTTCTTCTTTTTCTTGGTCACGGTGAAACTTGTTCTTCTCAAGTATATCAAAAAATTGAAATGCAGTTAGGTAGATAACAGTGTGGGAACGATCTAATAGTTCCTTGGCAATACAGTTAGCTAAGAAAGTTTTGCCAACACCAGCATTTCCGTACAATAGAAGATTGGCGTAGGTAGTGTCAAAATTATCGATATATTCTTTGCAGTTTGAAACAACTTTTTTTATGTTAGCAAGTGGTGTTAGATTTGTTGTCTCCTCAATATAGGAATCGGAATAGAAATTGTAATTGAACGTAGAGAAATTCTCTTGTGTCATAATTCCTTTAATATTTGATTGTGAGTAGAGAAGGTCAACGATTGCCTGTTTAAAGCAATGGCACTTCTCGTTATCAATATATCCGGTATCTTTACAGTCCTCACAGTGGTATGTGGTCATGAGGTAGTTAGATGGATACCCGTTTTCGGTGAGAATCTCAACTTTTCGCATAGATAGATCCAAATTATGATCTGCTAAGGAATGTAAAGCATCATCGTCGCCCATTAGAGAGAGTTTTGCGCTTTGAATGGAGCTTGATACAATTTGATCATCAATTTCTTTTATTTCAGGTAAAACAGAATAGATGTACTTAATTCGTTTATCTAATTCATGTCTGTTTTCTAATTGGCGTTTGTCGTATTCTCTAAGAATTTTATTGTATTGAAAATTCTTTAATTGCATTTATGCCAGCCTCCTTTATTGTTTATTTAATAAACGTTGTTCAAGAGAAGAATAATCTGTAGCTGTATATGCTCTCTGAGGGAATGCATTAAACTTGTTGTTTGAAGGTTTGGTACTAGAAGCTGGTTTAGGAGTGGCGGCATTTGTTTTTGCATGTTCTAAGTCAAGTTTCTCGATATCAGCTAAGTGGTGGACACCTTTTTTAAACCAAGACTCAAGAATCTTATCTGCATATTTGAAGTCTGGTTTTTGAACGGCTAAGATTGTCCTATTGCATGCTTCAATAATAATATCAATGTTGAAAGCATATGTGTTAACCCAAGTGGTGATGAATTTCTGCTCAATAGCACCAGGCATACGGTTCATACCAAATGCTTTTGCAACAGCGTTAAAATTGGCATTATATGCAACTGCAGTAGCTTCTGCTTTTTCGACAGTATCAACACCTTCTTCTGCCCATCTTAAAGCAACAGCTTCGATATAGGAAGAATTCTTCTTGTTTTTCGATACGCAGTATTCATAGAGATACATAATTAATTCCACTGAGAAACCAACATTCTCATATAGAAAAAGAATAAGTTGGATATCTGTGGGTTTCAATAGGCGCTCTAAGTAGATTTCAATGATATTCATAAGCCATTTAATTTCATCATTATTCGTTAACTCTTCAACTTGTGAAGGGGAATACGTTAATTTTTCAAATGTATTAGATTCTTTTACGTTGTCTTCTGGGATAGAAGGAATAGAAAGAGGCTCTGGACTTGGAAGGTTAATGTTGTCCTCATTAGTAGAGGCGGCTGCAGCCATCTCATCGAAAGCAGTTTGATCCACATTTGCTAAGTCGTTAAGAGTGATACCAATGATGGTATCTTTTCTATCTCTCTCTAAAGTAAGTGCGCCTGCTTTATCCCAATAATTAAGCGCGCGAATAATATCCTTCTCAGAATCTTCTAAGCAATCAGCAATAACTGCGACTGAAACGATTTTATCTGAGCTGGATAGAAGGCGTAGGAGGTAAAGATATACTTTTACAAAGGATCCATTTGCTTTGGGCATGTATTCATCAATGAAGATGTTAGAGATTATCGTCACATCGTTCATGTGATTAGTATGTAAAGTGATAGGTTTCATACGAGAAAATCCTTTCTAAATATGTTGACGAGGGGGGGGATAAACTTGTTGCGATCAATATATGCAACGGTCCAAATATCAATGTTCTAACATTATAGCATAATCCAATTATAATTCAAATAGAGGATTTTAGGATTTATTCTATCGTAAATGTGGATATAATTTGTGGATAGTGTGGATAACTTGGAGGAAAAATAAGCTTGTACGAGATAAATCTTATAAATAGGACATCCACGAACTAGGGAAAAGTAAAAAATAATCCACAATCTTATCAAAAGAAAATTGTTGATAAGATTGTGGATAATGTGGATAACTAGTTACCTAATAGTGATTCTCCTATAGAAACAACGTCTCCAGCGCCCATAGTTATCAACAAATCGCCATTAGTACAATTTTGTAATAAAAAGTTCTCGATCTCTTCAAATGATGGGAAATGGTATGCTTCTTTACCGAGTTTCTGTATTTCTGCAAGTAAATCTTTTGATGAGATTTCACCAGTATCTACCTCGCGAGCAGCATAGATATCTGTTAATACAATGTTATCAGCTAAAGTAAGAACTTCTGCAAACTCTTTTAAAAATGCTTTCGTGCGAGTATAGGTATGCGGTTGGAATACACACCAAGTTGATTTATGAGGGTAACGTTTTGCTGCTTCAAGTGTTGCTCTAATTTCGGTTGGGTGATGTGCATAATCATCAATAATTGTAATACCAGAGACTTCGCCTTTGTATTCAAATCTTCTTTCTGTACCATGGAAAGCAGTTAAACCTTGTTTGATAAGATCCATTGGAATGTTATATTCAAGGGCTAAAGCAATTACAGGTAAGGAATTTGATACATTGTGCATACCAACAACGCCAAGTACAATATGGTCAACAAATTCGCCATTGTGTAATAAATCATATTCTCCATATCCATCATCATTAAACGAGATGTTTGAGGCACTGTATGTATAAGAAGAATCTGGAGTAGACTCTGTACTGTATGTTATCACTCTGCAAGGAAGACCTTGTGAGATTTCCTCATAGTTTTCGATCTCGCCATTAATGAATAAAATACCGTCAGCAGGAAGTTTCTCTGCAAATAAGCGGAAGGATTGACGAATTTCAGTGATATCTTTAAAGAAATCAAGATGATCTTCTTCAACATTTAAGATAACGCTGTATCTTGGGTTGAATTTGAGAAAACTGTTTGTGTATTCACAGGCTTCTGTAATGAGATTATCTGATTTACCGATACGTATGTTACCGCCAATTGCTTTTAGAATTCCCCCGACAGAGATGGTAGGATCTAAATCACTTTCAAGAAAAACTTGAGAAAGCATAGATGTGGTAGTAGTTTTACCGTGAGTACCGGATATAGCAATGGAGTTTTTATAGTTAAGCATAACTTGCCCAACCATTTCAGCACGATCCATTCTCGGTATATTTTGTTGTATAACAGCCTGCATTTCAGGATTATCATCATGAACAGCAGCAGTGTAAACAACTAAATCGATATCAGGAGTAATATTTGTAGGCTTTTGACCATATAATATAGTAATGCCTTTTGCTTCAAGGTGTTCTGTGATTTTGCTCTTCTTGGAATCAGACCCACTAATTGTAAAGCCTGCTGTATGTAATAGTTCGGCAAAACCGCTCATGCTGATTCCGCCAATTCCAATAAAGTGAATGTGGATTGGTTCGTTAAAATTGATTTTATACATGGAACTACACTTCCTATTCTAAAATTAGTATATGATAATATATTGTTATTATAACCATTTCTATGAAAAAAACAATTAGAAAATGGAGTAAGGTTAATTTTGGTTGTCTTATTTAAGGCAATCTAGGTAGATAGTACTATTCGCTTAACTAGGACAATAATATAGAATAAGAGGGTACCATCTAACCTAACATAGGGTATATGTCATGAAAAAGAATAGTGAAAATGTAGAAAGAATACAAAGGAAAAGGGAAATCCTAGATACAAAGTAGTCGATAACTACAAAATAATTATTTATTAGATGGGAAATTTTGTTCACATTTAATTCGATTCATGTTATAATGGAAAACATAAAACAACAAGAGGTGATTACGTGATTAGAAAAGAAATGATAGCAATGTTACTTGCTGGAGGACAAGGTTCAAGACTTGGAGTACTAACATCAAAAGTTGCGAAGCCTGCTGTTGCATTTGGAGGAAAATATCGTATTATCGATTTTCCATTAAGTAATTGTATTAATTCAGGAGTTGATACCGTAGGTGTTTTAACTCAGTATCAGCCATTACGACTTAATACACACATTGGAATAGGTATTCCATGGGATTTAGATCGTAATATTGGTGGCGTAGCTATATTACCACCTTACGAAAAATCAAATAGTAGTGAATGGTATACAGGAACTGCTAATGCTATTTATCAAAACTTAGAATATATGGAATATTACAATCCTGAATATGTACTTATTCTAGGGGGAGACCATATCTATAAGATGGATTATGAATTAATGTTAGAGTATCATAAATCCAACCAAGCAGATGTTACAATAGCAACAATCCCAGTACCAATGGAAGAAGCGAGCCGATTTGGTGTTGTAATAACTGATGAAAAAGGAAAAATCACAGATTTTCAAGAGAAGCCAAAAGTACCAAGAAGTAATCTGGCGTCTATGGGTATCTACATATTCAGTTGGAAGATTTTGAAGAATGCTTTAATTAAGCTATCGGAACAACCGGGATGTGATTTTGGTAAGCATATCATTCCATATTGTCATGAGAATGGTAATCGTATCTTTGCATATGAATATAATGGATATTGGAAAGACGTTGGTACATTAGGAGCTTACTGGGAAGCAAACATGGAGTTAATAGATTTAATTCCTGAGTTTAATTTATATGAAGAGTTTTGGAAAATATATACAAAGAGTGATATTATTCCACCACAATACATTGCGGACGGTGCTAAGATAGATAGAGCAATTATTGGAGAAGGTGCAGAAGTATATGGAGAAGTATACAATTCTGTAATTGGATCTGGTGTATGTATTGGAGAAGGAACCGTTGTTAGAGATTCTATTATTATGACTTCTGCAAAAATAGGAAAGAATTCAACTATTGATAAAGCTATCATTGCCGAAGGTGTAACCATTGGTAATAACGTTGAGCTTGGAGTTGGTGAAGAAGTACCGAATATTGTAGAACCGAATATATACTCATTTGGTTTAGTTACAATTGGGGAAAATTCATATGTGCCTGATGGGGTTAAGGTTGGTAAAAATACAGCCATTTCAGGAGCAACGAAACCAGATGATTATCCAGATGGATATTTAGCTAGTGGCGAGACTTTAATTAAGGCAGGTGATATGTAATGAGAGCAATAGGAATTGTATTAGCGGGTGGAAATAACAGCAAAATGAAAGAACTATCAAACAAACGTGCAATTGCAGCAATGCCTGTTGCTGGTGGATACCGAAGCATTGACTTTGCATTAAGTAATATGTCAAATTCTCATATTCAAAAGGTTGCAGTGTTTACACAATACAATGCAAAATCATTGAATGAACATTTGAATTCATCGAAATGGTGGGATTTTGGTAGAAAGCAAGGCGGTTTGTTTGTATTTAATCCTACGATAACAGTAGATAATAGTTTTTGGTATCGTGGTACAGCCGATGCAATGTATCAGAACCTCAGCTTCTTAAAAAACAGTCATGAACCATACGTAATTATTTCGTCAGGTGATGGTATCTATAAACTTGATTATAATAAAGTTTTAGAATATCACATAGCTAAGAAAGCGGATATTACAGTTGTTTGCAAGAAGTTAGAAGAGGGAGAGGATGCAAGTCGTTTTGGTGTAATCAAAACGAATGAAGACGGCAGAATCGAAGAATTTGAAGAAAAACCAATTGTAACAACTGAGAATACAGTATCAGCAGGTGTGTATATAATTAGAAGAAGACAACTAATTGAATTGATTGAAAAATCAGCACTTGAAGAAAGACATGATTTTGTTAAAGATATTCTTATTCGATATAAGAATTTAAAGAAAATATATGCATATGATTTAGATACTTACTGGAGTAATATTGCAACTGTTGAATCTTACTATAAAACGAATATGGATTTTCTGAATAAAGATATAAGAGACTACTTCTTTAAAGACTATCCAGGGGTGTATTCGAAAATTGATGATTTGCCACCAGCAAAATACAACAAAGGTTCTAATGTAAGAAACAGTTTGATTTCTAGTGGTTGTATCATCAATGGAGAAGTTGATGGTTCTATATTGTTTAAGAAAGTATATGTTGGAAACAATTGTGTTATTAAGAATTCCATCATATTGAATGATGTGCATATTGGGGACAACACCTATATCGAAAATTGTATTGTTGAGAGTAGGGATACGATTCGCTCAAATACAAAACATATTGGCGAAAATGGTGAAATAAAAATTGTAGTAGAGAAGAATGAGAGATATACGTTATAAATGGTATTTTTGTTGCGTCGCAAGGAAAGTTATTTCATTTACATAGGTAATTGGTTATGGTAAGTGCTAATGGGGTATAGCAACACTTTCTATAACTAGTATAAGTAAAGATGTGATTTTCTTAATATAAAAGCGAAAAATATATGACTTATTAATTGACCTAAAAGTTCAAACAAAAGGGGGATTACTCTAATGCAGATTACAGACGTCCGTGTAAGAAAGGTAAGCAAAGAAGGTAAAATGAAAGCAGTGGTTTCTATTACACTTGATAACGAATTTGTTGTTCATGACATTAAAGTTATTGAGGGTGAAAAGGGATTATTTATCGCAATGCCTAGCCGAAGAGCTGGTGACGGAGAGTACAGAGATATTGCACATCCGATTAATTCAGAAACAAGAGATCGTATTCAAAAGATTATTCTTGAAAAGTATGAAATAGCAATATTAGAATCTGATACAGTCGACGAAGAGTAAATGGAAAGAGCTACTATTTTACGAATGAAAGTAAAACAGTAGCTCTTTCTTTGTCTTTTTTTTGGTAAGAATCTTAGCAACAACTTAACGCATATACATTATGGAATGCGTTATAATAGAAACTGGAAGTCTATGTTTTTATTCTAAAACAAGCAAAGGAAGGGAATTATGAATATTACACAGTTTTTATCACTACTTGGTGGCTTGGCTCTATTTCTTCTAGGAATGAATATGATGAGCGATGGTTTAGAAAAAGCCGCCGGAAATAAGATGAAGAAGATTCTTGAGAAATTAACATCAAATCGTTTTTTAGGGGTAGCAGTTGGAGCAGCAATTACAGCAGTAATTCAGTCTTCTTCAGCAACTACGGTTATGGTAGTTGGTTTCGTTAATTCAGGTCTTATGACGTTAAGACAAGCTATATGGGTGATTATGGGTGCCAATATAGGAACGACAATAACTGGACAATTAATTGCACTTGATGTAGGAGTGATTGCACCAGTATTTGCAATTGTCGGTGTTGTATTTATTGTATTTTTGAAATCAAAGAAGCTATATCACATAGGGCATATCATTGGAGGCCTTGGTGTATTATTCGTCGGTATGGAAATGATGAGCGGAAGTATGACTGGATTAAGAGATTCCAAGTTATTCATGGATACAGTAACCAATCTATCAAATCCACTTCTCGGCATTGCAGTAGGTGCAATATTTACCGCAATTATTCAATCTTCATCAGCATCTGTTGGTATATTGCAAGCTCTATCAATGAGTGGAGCAATAACATTGAAGAGCTCAGTGTATGTTTTGTTTGGGCAAAATATAGGTACATGTATTACAGCGGTACTTGCATCAATTGGTACAACTCGTAATGCGAAGAGAACAACAATTATACATTTAATGTTTAATGTAATAGGAACTGTATTATTCACATGCATTTGTCAGTTACTTCCGTTTGTGGATTGGGTTATTAAGTTGACACCAAATAATTCGGCTGCACAGATTGCAAACGTTCATACAATATTTAATATTGTGACAACATTACTTCTATTACCAGTAGGAGTACAGTTGGAAAAAATCGCAAAGAAGATTTTGCCAGAGAGGGAAGACGAAGTAGGTACAGAGATGAAACTTCAATTTATTTCACCATCGTCTCTTATTAATCATTCCCTAGGTGGAGCAAGTGTTGCAATTTCTCAAATCCATAAGGAAGTAGATCGTATGTATAGCTTAGCTGTTGAGAATGTAACTGCATCATTTGACATAGTGTTAAATTGGGATGAGAAAAAATATGCTAAAGTAGAGCAGAATGAGGAGTATATAGATTTCCTTAATGCAGAAATCTCTCAATACATATCAAGTATTATATCAGCAGAGATGTCAGAGAAAGATGGTAGAGCAATTAGTATGTACTTTAGTGTAATCGGTAATGTTGAACGTATTAGTGATCATGCCATGAATATAGCAGGGTACGCTAATTTAATAAGAGAAAAGAAAGGTACTCTAACTGAAACTGCGGAAATGGAAGTGAAAGACATGAAGCGTGTTACTTTAGATAACCTTCAAAACATCAATATGTCAGAAGATGGTATTACAGCTACAAAAATGGAGCAAATAGCAAAGATTGAAGACAAAATGGATGAAATGGCTCTTATATATAGAGAAAACCAATTATGTAGACTTCGAAAAAATGAGTGTAAAGGCGAGATTAGCGTAATATATTCCGATATGATTACTGACTTTGAAAGAATCGGTGACCACATTATGAATATAGCAGAATATATGACAGTGTAGTATGCGATGCATAAACAAGTATTGTTCACATAATGTGAAAAAAGCTTGTTTATGCATTTTTTTAAAAAGCCCTTTACAAATGCTTTTATGTCTGCTATACTAGACCAAGTCGGTTGAAGAACTGTACTAAATGAATAAACAATTCTGAAATAATTAAGAATTGAAGCAATTCGAAAAATAAATAAAATTGTTGTTGACAAACATCGAAAGATGTTGTAAACTATAAAAGTTGCTTCTGCAAAGCACGGAAAAACAGATTTTGAAACAAAAAAAGATTTGAAAAAAGTGCTTGACAAACAGAAAACAACATGGTAAACTAAATAGGCTGTCG
>NZ_JAVBNS010000021.1:0-13598 GCF_031551385.1 Anaerosporobacter sp. | reverse complement strand
ACATAATCTATTCCACCTACAATCGTAGATACTTCTTTTCTAGAGTTTTTTTCTAGTACTACAACATTGGAAGTTACCGAAATTGGCGTCTCATCCGCATTTACTGATATATCTACATTCTCTATACTTGTCAAACTTATTGAATAATTACTTGCAAACTTAAACGGTATACTTACGTGTTGTGTTCCTCCTGCCTTTACCTCAACCGTATCCATTGTTGCCTTCATATTAACTGTCTGCGATCCACTTGCTTTACTTACCATTCCATTGCTAACAAGGTTTGCAATAACCAGTGCACACAATAAAACATACGAAAGCAGCTTCTTCATTTTTTTCTCTTTCATTTTGCTCTCCTCCTCATTCACTTACTTCTTGCTAGTCTTTTCTTCTATCTTTTCTTCTTCACTATCTTGCTTCACATCATGGTCTTGCACTTCTTCTTCGCTTGCCTTATCTTTGTCTGCTTCAAAGACTTTTTCCTCTTCCTCATTTTCCTTGTCCACTTCCTTCTCAGCATTCAAGATATCAACGCTTTGTATCTTACCATCTAGGATATGAATAATCTTATCTGAAAACTCTGCTAATCGTCGGTCATGAGTAACCATAACGATCGTTTGATTATTCGTTCTCGCAATCTCTTTTATCAAGTCCATTACTTCCATTGTTGTCCTTGTATCAAGATTTCCTGTAGGCTCATCCGCAAACACAATTTCAGGTTTTGCAACAAACGCTCTTGCTATACCAACTCTTTGTTGCTGACCACCACTCATCTGCTTTGGCTTATGCTCTAGTCTTGTCTTAAGACCTACTTTAACCAACATCTCTCTCGCCATCTTTTTTCTCTTCTTTGATGGTATTCGCTTAAAAACTAATGGGAATTCAACATTCTCAAGTGCAGTCATTGAATTCATCAAATTGTATGATTGGAATACAAATCCCAAATACTTCTGACGGAATTTTGCAAGATTTTTTTCACTCATTTTATGAATGTTTTTTCCTTTTATAATAATCTGTCCACTTGTTATCTTTTCAATTCCCGCCATTAGATTTAACAACGTTGATTTACCAGAACCTGACGTTCCTAACAAGCAACAAAATTCACCTTTATAGATATCAAAGCTCGCCTCGTCTACAGCTACAATTTTTTCATTTCCCATCCGATATACTTTTTTTACATTACGAACTTCAATTATCTTTTCTCTCTCATCTGCCACTATCTCACCCCCTACTTTTTACTCTTCAAATAAAACTTGTAACTACTCAAGATTACCTCTTTCATGTTACGATTATTATATTTATCTATCCGTTATAAAATATATTCTTACATCTACAATCGTACTCTAAATTTGACAAATATAGAAGTATTTTTTTCTTAAGAATTTCTTACAATACCATCACTAACTTTGCCGTAGTCCGACAAAAACCGCAATACAGCGTATAGAATCACTCTATTTGCCATATCACGGTTTTTTAATAATAGTATCACTATTTTGCTCTTGTCACAGATGCAGCTTTCGCTGCTTCCTGCTCCTCTAAATCCTTTAACTCCAATCGTGAATCAATAAAACGAACAAACAAGACTTTAATCAATGCACCTACTGGTACTGCTAATATCATACCTAGGAATCCACCTACTGCACTACCAAAAATCAAGAAGATAATAACTAATAGTGGATGAATCTCTATACTTTGACTAAGTAATTTTGGTCCAATAATATTACCATCAATTGTTTGAATGATAAGTAGTGCAATTACTGCTATAATCATTCGTCTGTAATCACCATTAATCAAACAGACTAATACAGTTCCTGCATATGCTACAAATGGTCCAAAATACGGTATCAGATTACCTAGCCCCGCCAATATACCAATGACAATACCTAGCTTAACACCTATAACAGACAATGTAACACTAATTAATACCATCATTACAAGTACATCTGATAATTGCCCTTTCAAATATCCTGAAAAAACAGTATCGGCATCAACAATGAAGCTTCTAGCTCGGTTATGGAACTTTGTACTAAGTAACGCTCTTGATACTTTTGCAACATAACCCTTAATCATTGTACCATCTATCAAGAAATAGATTCCAATAATAAGTGCAAAGATACCTGTTGTTAGGTAACTTGAAATATTAGTTATTGAAAGTAATAACGAATTACCAAATCCCTTTAAACCATTAAGTAGAAATGTAGATGCTTCCTTAATATAAGAATTCAATTCGGCCGATTGAATATTTACACTTTCAAGCTTCACCATAATCTGGTTGATTGCTTCATTAATATTATTAATATACTCTGTAACAATAACTACAATGTCATCAAAATTAGCAACACGTACTTGATCTGTTACACTATAAACAAGCATAGAAATCAATGCTGATATTACTAATAATATAATAAATAGAGTTGTTACAACTGCGTATGTTCTACAAGAACTTTGTTTCTTTTTAAATATGCGCCATTTTTTATAATGATTTTCAATGAAATTCACAATCGGCTCTGTCAAATAGGCAAATACAAATGCTAACAGTATCGGCTTCATTACACGCAATATCCAATTCAGTTTTTCTAAAAGACTTCCTATTATTGTTGGAGCATTACTTGCTACCAAACTTAAACAATAGATAATAATGCAAGTCACAATAACATAAATGGATAATACCGTGTATTGTTTGTTCATCTTATCTTTTACTTTCATTCTGTTTTAAACACCTTTTTCCACATATAGTTTTATTACATCTACGGCATTATCAATTCCAATAAAATCACTCTTTATTGATAAATGATAGTTTTCTGCTTTTCCCCACTTCTCATTTGCATGATAGTTATAGTAGTTAGCTCTTCGCTTATCAATCTTTAGGATATTGTCCTCCGCTTTTGTAGGAGACATATTATATTTTGTAATTGCTCTCTCTACACGGTTTTTAATATCTGCCCACACAAATACATGAACAACGTTTGGATTTTCTTTCAATATGTAATCTGCACATCTTCCTACGATTACACATGGGCCTTCTTCTGCAACTTTTCTTATAACATCTGATTGCGCCAAGTAGATTCTATCATCTAATGATAAATTCGTGAATCCCATATCTTGGCTTCCATATGCACCCATTCCCATTGCAATTGAATAGAGCAAACTGTTTGTAGCCTTATCTTCAGCTCTTTCAAATACTGACTCAGCAAATCCACTTTCTTTTGCTGCTCTAGTAATTAATTCATTGTCGTAGAATGGGATACCTAATGTACTCGCTAGCTTTTCCCCGATTTCTCGTCCACCGCTTCCGTATTGTCTACTAATCGTAATAATCTTATTCATAACAATCCCTCCATTCGCCAATCTAACCTTGAATCCAAACTTTTGTATAACTATTATACCACTTTTTATGGGTTTGGGACAGAGTTATTTGATACTTTGTATTAAATCCTTCCCATTCTCAGTATATAATAAACATTCAAGAGAATAGGAAGGATTATTTATTACTCTATTGGTTGTGTTGTCTCTACTGGTTTCACTGGCTCTACTACTGCTTCGATCTGTCCGCCAATGGCAGCTACTGTTTCTACTACATCTTTACTTGCATTCGAATTGATTGTAACATTTCTTGTTACCTGAGCATCGTATCCTTTTGCTTTCACTAAATCTGTTAAATCAATTCCTGTTACTTCCTTCATTGACTCCATTACTTGAGTCATAACACCTGTTACATTGGAAGCTACACTAGAAACACCATTTCCATCGGAGCTTCCACCACCATCCATAATGATAATCTTATCAATCTGTGATAATGGTTTTGCAATATTCTCTGCAACATCAGGTAATACTTTAATAAGCATTTCTGCAACGGCTGCACCAGTATATTTTTGATATGCTTCCGCCTTTTTCTCCATTGCTTCGGCTTCTGCAATACCTTTTGCACGAATTGCATTCGCTTCCGCAATACCCTTTTGACTAATAACATCTGCTTCCGCTTGACCAGTTTGTTTAATTGCTTCGGCTTCCGCTATCGCTTTGACTCTTCTTGATTCTGCCTCTGCTTGTGCGAATCTAGTCTGTGCTTGCGCTTGTGCCTCTGCTTCTGCTATCTTACGATATTTATCTGCCTCTGCAATGGTTTGTTGCTTCTCTTTATCTGCAATTGCTGGTTCAACGACTTCTGCACGAAGACTTTCTTTCTTACGCTCTGCTTGTTTTTGCGCAAGTTCGATATTCTTCTGCTCTTTTGTAATCATAATCTGTACTTGAGCTGCTTCAATATCTTTTTGTCTTTCCTGCTTCAATAATTCGGCATCCATTTCGGCTGTTACTACTTCTTTGTTTGTAATATTTTTTTGAATTTCGTAAGCAGCATCTGCCTTTGCTTTCGCTGCTTGTTGCTCTTGCATATAGGCTGCTTCTTGTACTTGTTTTAACTTTGTTGCTTCTGCAATCTCTGTTTCAGCAAGAAGTCTTGCTTGTTCTCCAGCTCTTTTTGCCTTTGATGTTTCAATTTGCATCTCACGATCTGCTTCTGCTTTCGCAATCTCAGCATCTTTTTTCTTTTCTGCGATTTGCTTTACACCAAGTGCCTTAATATATCCATTCGTATCATTAATATCTTTAATTGTAAATACTTTAACTTCTAGTCCCATCTCCATAAGTTCTGTACCTACAACCTCTTGAACCTTTGAAGAAAATGTTTCTCTATCACGATAGATTTCTTCTACTGTCATTGTAGAAACGATTTCACGAAGCTTTCCTTCCAGTACATTCGTTGCTGTACTACGAATGGATTGTTCAATCATCATCTCATTCTTACCAGTAAACTGCTCAATCGCGTTGAATATAGAATTCTGTTCATTCTTTACTTTAATTACTGCTGTACCGATAACTGCAATTGGTACACCTTGTGATGACATACTCTCATCTGTTACCACATCAATTTGGATATTACCAAGTGATATGTAATCAATTCTTTCGAATACAGGAACAACAAGACCACCACCACCAGTGATAATCCTCTTCTTAAGACCTGTCACAACTGCCGCCTTATCTTGTGGTACTTTCTTCCACATTGATAGAATCACCATTAAGATAATAATAATTCCAGCAACAATCACAAGTACTGGTAACATGCTTTTTAACTCTTCTGGCATACGAAAACCCTCCTTATTCTCATTAACTTCTAAGATGTGTTGGAACAGTGTAATGAATTTTAACACACCCTAGTCTCTCTATAGTGAAACAGTATTTCTCTGTCTACTACCACTAGCGTTTAAACAAATAACCAACTAAGCAAACTATAATTCTTCCATCTTCTCAACAATCGCAATATTTTTTTCAAAATACAGTACCTTAACCTTTGTATCTTGTCGTATTCCTTCTAGTGTATTCGCTGATTTTGCTGGATATGAAGTTGTTATCCCATCTAATGTTGTAATACTTACACTTCCAAACCCTCCTGGGATTATTGTGTTGACGATTTTTGCATCAAACAAAAGTAATTCTTCCTTTGTATAGGTTGTATTCTCTATCTTCTTTAACTTATGTATTAACGTTTGTACAACAATAGCCATAAGATACCCAAGTGCCACTGCAATTACAATACACAAAACTTGATTTTCCTTATGAATTAACATCTTACCGACTGCACCAAATACTAATAATCCTGCACAGATACTTTGAATAGAAAACGGTAGCAAACTTACATGCATATCACCAATTTCAAAATTAAAATCTACATGTAAACCTTCAAACATACCCGATATTCCATCAAAAAATCCGTATATAATATCTGTAATCTGACCTAATAACAAATATATTAGAGGTATTCCTATCCCAATTATCATACATATTGTATACGTCTTCTCCATGCCACCCCTCCATCTCTTTCTGTTAATTAATTTTTCGTTCTATCCAATTTATTCTATTATACACTATTTTTGAATTGATTGGATTAAAAAATCATTAAGTTTTGTTTAAAGTGGATTTCTATATTCATAAACATAGCAAAAAGCCACAGAAACATGATTACCAACCTCATGTTCCTATGGCTTTCTTTAAAGCATATCTATTATAACATTATTCAACACAACCAAATCCAAGCATCTCTACCTTAAATTACTATACCCCATAAGACAACTATCCACTTCCTTCGCAACCTCACGACCTTCACGAATTGCCCATACTACTAGCGATTGTCCACGACGCATATCACCTGCTGCAAATACATTCTCTATATTTGTCTTATATGTTCCTTCCTCCGTTACTACATTCGTTCTTTCACTAAGTTCCACGCCAAATGCTTCTGCTACATAATTTTGTGTACCTAAGAAGCCTGCTGCAATAAGTACTAAGTCCACATCAACTTCATATTCACTTCCTGCAACTTCAGCCATGAAATATCGTTTTGCTTCTTCATTAAATTTACTCTCTAATTTCACAAGTTTGGCTTTGCAAACATTTCCTGTTTCATCAGCAATAAATTCTTTTACAGTTGTTTGATATACTCTTGGGTCATAGCCAAATGTAGCAATTGCTTCTTCTTGACCGTAATCTGTCTTACAAACGCGAGGCCACTCAGGCCAAGGATTGTTGTCAGCTCTTGTATTTGGTAACTTTGGCATCATCTCAAGTTGAAGAACTGATTTCGCTCCATGACGAATTGATGTACCAACACAGTCATTACCAGTATCTCCACCACCGATTACAAGAACATTCTTATCCTTTGCACTAATATACGTGCCATCTTTTAAATTGGAATCTAGCAAACTCTTTGTTGTTGATTTCAAGAAATCTACTGCATAATAGATTCCTTTCGCTTCTCTTCCCGTTACATTAATATCTCTTGGATTAGAAGCACCGCATGTTAAAATAACACTATCAAAATCTTTCCTGATTTTGTTTGCTTTGTAATTGCCACCAACATCTGCTCCCGTTATGAATGTAACGCCTTCTTCTTTCATAATTGCAATCTTACGCTCAATAATATGCTTCTCTAATTTCATATTTGGAATGCCATACATTAACAGCCCTCCAACACGATCATCTCGTTCGAACACAGTTACAAGATGACCTCTTTTATTCAATTGATCCGCAGCGGCAAGACCTGAAGGGCCAGAACCGATGATTGCTACGGTTTTACCAGTACGAACTTTTGGTGGGTTCGCTTTTATCAAACCTGTTTCATAGCCATTTTCGATAATTCCCATTTCGTTTTCTTTGATTGTTACTGCTTTTCCGTTCAAACCACATGTACATGCCGCCTCACATGGCGCAGGACATACTCTTGAAGTAAACTCTGGGAAATTATTTGTCTTTAACAGACGATTTAACGCCTGACTCATATTATCTGTATATAATAAATCATTCCATTCAGGAATCAAATTATTAAGTGGACAACCTGAGGTCATTCCGGCAATCATCATACCTGATTGACAAAATGGAACACCACATTCCATACATCTTGCACCTTGTTTCTTTCGTTCCTCCTTTGACAATGGCGTGTGAAATTCATTAAAATTCTCTATTCTATCTTTTGGTTTTATTGCTTGATTACCTATTCTATCATATTCCATAAATCCAGTTGGTTTTCCCATAACTAAAGTTCTCCCTTCTATCGTGTATTAGCATAGAACGCTTCAATCTGCGCTTGCTCACTACTAAGTCCCTTTTCTTCCATCTGTACAATCATCTGCATCATTCTACTATAATCATGTGGAATAATCTTTTTGAACTTAGGAAGGTACTGCATAAAGTCATCAAGAATTGCTTTACCACGTGCCGAATTTGTTGCCTCAACATGTTCTGAAATCATATTTTTAAGTTCCATTACATCATATTTTTCTGAAACTTGCTCTACCGCAACCATTTCTTTGTTTAATCTCATATATAAATTACTGTCTTCATCAAGCACGTAAGCTACACCGCCACTCATACCAGCAGCAAAGTTTTTACCAGTCTTTCCAAGAACAGCAACACGACCACCTGTCATATATTCGCAACCATGATCGCCGACACCTTCTACAACTGCTGTCGCACCAGAATTACGTACACAGAAACGCTCACCGGCAACACCGTTAATGAATACCTTACCACTTGTTGCACCGTATAGAGCAACATTACCAACAATAATATTCTCTTCTGCTTTAAAACTTGAACCCTTTGGAGGATATACAACAATCTTACCACCTGAAATACCTTTTCCTATATAGTCATTACAATCACCTGATAACTCTAATGTAAGACCATTTGGTATAAATGCCCCAAAACTTTGACCTCCAGCACCATGGCACTTGATTGTAATCGTATCTTCTTCTAATGAAGTTCCATAAACTCTTGTAATTTCAGAACCAAGAATTGTTCCAAGCGAACGATCAACATTCGTAACTTCTACTTCTAACGTCTTCTTCTGTCTATTCTCAGATGATAGACGTAATTTCTTCAAGAATATCTTTTCATCTATTGTTTTCTCAAGTTCAAAGTCATAGATTTGTTTTGGATCAAATATATATGATGTTTTCTCATCTGCGTATTCTGTCCCAAGAATTGCTGACAAATCAATCTTACTTGCATTTTCTTTCTTAAATGTAGTCTTTACTTTAAGTAAGTCGGTACGACCAACTAATTCGTCTACTGTCTTAATTCCAAGCTTAGCCATATATTCTCGAAGCTCTTCTGCAATAAAACGCATAAAGTTCTCTACATATTCTGGTTTTCCTTTAAAGTTCTTTCTAAGCTCTGGATTTTGAGTTGCCACACCAACAGGACAAGTATCAAGATTACATACACGCATCATAACACAGCCCATTGTTACAAGCGGAGCTGTTGCAAATCCATATTCTTCTGCACCAAGCAAAGCAGCAACTAGTACATCACGACCACTCATTAATTTACCGTCTGTCTCAATTCGTACTTTTGAACGAAGTCCATTCATAATTAATGTCTGGTGTGTCTCTGCAAGACCAAGTTCCCATGGAAGACCTGCATTATAGATAGAACTTCTTGGTGCTGCACCAGTACCGCCATCATATCCAGAGATTAGGATTACTCCTGCCCCTGCTTTCGCAACACCTGCTGCAATTGTACCAACACCTGCTTCGGATACTAACTTAACGGATATTCTTGCTTTTTTATTCGAATTCTTTAAGTCATAGATTAACTGTGCCAAATCTTCGATGGAATAGATATCATGGTGTGGTGGTGGTGAAATCAAACTTACACCTGGTGTTGAATGTCTTGTCTTAGCTACCCAAGGATATACTTTCTTACCTGGAAGATGACCACCTTCCCCTGGTTTTGCACCTTGTGCCATCTTAATTTGAATTTCATCAGCACTTACTAGATATTCAGACGTTACACCAAATCTACCTGATGCAACCTGTTTAATTGCAGAGCAACGATTCAAACCATCTTTCCCTGTATGAAGACGGTCTAAACTTTCTCCACCTTCACCACTGTTTGATTTACCGCCAAGACGGTTCATTGCAATTGCCAACGTTTCATGCGCTTCTTTCGAGATTGAACCATATGACATTGCTCCTGTTTTAAATCGTTTCACAATGCTATTAACACTTTCTACTTCCTTAATATCAATTCCCTTCTCTGGGAACTCGAAATCCATTAGACCCCTTAAATTAAGACCACTACCTTCTTCATCAATACATGCTGTATATTCTTTAAACATTTCATAATTTCCAGTACGTGTTGCTTCCTGTAATAGATGAATTGTCTTTGGATTATATAGATGTTCTTCCTGATTACTTCTTAATTTATGACTGCCAACACTATCTAATGTTAAATCTACATGCAATCCAAGCGGATCAAATGCTTTTGAATGTAAACGGTCTACCTGCTTTTCAATATCTTTTATTGTTATTCCACCAATACGGCTAACGGTATCTGTAAAATATTTCTCTACTACATTTTTATCAATACCAATTGCTTCGAATATCTTAGAGCCTTGGTATGATTGAATTGTAGATATACCCATTTTAGAAGCAATCTTTACAATACCATGAAGAATCGCGTTATTGTAGTCATTTACAGCCGCATAGTAATCTTTATCTAGCATATTATTGTCTATTAATTGTTTGATACAGTCTTGTGCAAGATAAGGATTCACTGCACATGCACCATATCCAAGTAATGTTGCAAAATGATGCACTTCTCTTGGCTCTGCACTTTCAAGAATCATCGCCACACGAGTTCTCTTCTTTGTCTTAACAAGATGTTGTTGCAACGCAGAAACAGCAAGTAACGATGGAATTGCAACATGATTTTCATCAACTCCACGATCAGATAGAATTAATACATTTGCACCTTCTTTATAAGCTCTATCCGCTTCCACAAACAAATGCTCGATTGCCTTATCTAATGATGTATTCTTATAGTAAGTGATTGGAATCTCCTCTACTTTAAATCCATCTGCTTTCATATTCTTAATTTTAAGTAGGTCTGTATTTGTAAGAATTGGATTATCAATTTTAAGTACATTGCAATTCTGCGCTTTCTCCTCTAATATGTTTCCATCTTCTCCAATATAAACTGTTGTACATGTTACTATTTCTTCACGAATTGCATCAATTGGCGGATTTGTTACTTGTGCAAAGAGCTGTTTAAAGTAATTAAACAATGGCTGCTCTTTATTCGATAATACTGGAAGTGGGCTATCTGTTCCCATTGCAGAGATTGGTTCTGCTCCCGCATTTGCCATAGGAAGAATCGTTGTTTTGTAATCCTCATATGTATAGCCAAATGCTTTTAGAAGTTTTGCCCTCTCTTCCTTGCTGTATTCCATTACCTTCTTATTCGGAATCTTTAAATCCTTTAAGCAAACAAGATTACCATCTAACCATTCTCCATATGGTTTTCTCTTTGCATAGCTATTCTTTAAATCGTCATCATCAATCAATTCACCTTTTACCGTATCAACAAGAAGCATCTTACCTGGACGAAGACGTTCTTTCTTAACAATTCTATCAGCAGGAATATCAAGAACTCCTACTTCTGATGATAAGATTAATGTATCATCACTTGTAATATAATAACGTGATGGACGTAACCCATTACGGTCGAGGATTGCTCCCATTATATCACCATCACTGAATAAAATTGACGCTGGGCCGTCCCATGGTTCCATCATTGTTGCATAATATTGATAGAAATCTTTCTTTTCTTGACTAATTGCACGATCATTACTCCATGGTTCTGGAATTGTAATCATTACTGCTAATGGCAAATCCATTCCACTCATTACGAGAAATTCCAATGCATTATCAAGCATTGCTGAATCCGAACCTTCTGTATTGATTACAGGAATAACTTTATGCATATGCCCTTTTAGATGTTTCGATTCCATTGTTTCTTCTCGTGCAAGCATCTTATCTGCGTTACCACGAATTGTATTGATTTCGCCATTATGCACGATAAATCGATTTGGATGTGCTCTTTGCCAACTAGGATTTGTATTCGTACTAAAGCGACTATGCACAGTTGCAATTGCTGATTCATATTCTGGACATTGCAAATCGCCAAAGAATAAACGTAACTGATCTACAAGAAACATTCCTTTATATACAATTGTTCTACTTGATAGTGAAACCACATACGTATTATCATTACTCTGTTCAAATATTCTTCTTGCAAGATATAATTTACGATCAAAATCAAGTCCTTTGTTTACATCATCTGGTTTCTTGATAAAGCATTGCATAATGCAGGGCATACAATCAATTGCCTTTTGTCCTAACGCATCTGGATTAGTCGGAACTTCTCTCCAACCAAGGAATTGTAATCCTTCCTTTTCCACAATAATTTCAAACATCTTCTTTGCTTGATTACGGCTTAATTCCTCTTGTGGAAAGAAGAACATACCTACACCGTATTCTCTCTCTGCGCCTAATTCAATCCCAAGTGGCTTTACTGCTTTCTTAAAAAACTTATGTGAGATCTGTAAGAGAATACCTACACCATCACCTGTTTTTCCTTCTGCATCCTTTCCAGCTCTATGTTCTAAATTCTCTACAATACGAAGAGCATCCTCCACTGTTTTATGTGTTTTAATTCCTTTAATATTCACAACTGCACCGATACCGCAATTATCATGTTCAAATCTTGGATCATACAATCCCTGCTTTACACGTTTCACTTCTTCACAATTCATCTCTTTCATATTACAACCATGCCCTTTCTACAATCTGCATATAATGAAATTACAAGCATTAATTAGATGCACTAAAAATCCGCAGTTAAAATGCAAAAAAGGCGCTCTTGGTTCAGTAAAATTTACTGTTCCAAGAACACCTTTGTTCTTAATCGTGATTATAATCCAAATTGCACAGAGATTCAAGAATAAAATTAATTCTTCTGTAACTTTTGTACAATTGCATAAAAACCACTTAATTCACACGCTATTTTTTGCACATTTTTTATATTTTTAAAGTTTTATACTACTTTTAACTAATAATATTAAGCATGGCTTCTTTCACCTATCGTTTGCAACGAAAACTTTTACACTCTCGCTACAACTCGACAAGGAAGACCCGTCATTCCTTCATAATTCATCGGATACGTACTTACAACCACACCTTCTTTATCTACCAATTCACGAAGACTACATAAATTCTCAACAACAAACACACCTCGATCTGCACAATACTGATCCCTTAGCGTATGCTCTTTTCCTCTTCGAATACCTGCAAAATCTACTCCAATAATTGAAACACCTTTGTCCGTTAATTTATTAATCAGTGCATCTGACAACTGTGGATGATTTGTAAAATAGTTCTTTCCACCATATCCTTCTTCCTCAATAAAACCAGAATAGAATGCAACAAACATATCTTTCCTCACTTTATCAATTGCAATATCATCCATTTCAATATCACGTTCTCCTACATTGCTTACATCAAAAACAATGCCATCTCGCTTCGTATACTCTAGCGGAAATTCCTTATTCATTACATCAAAATGTGTCCCCAAATGCCCAACTAAAGCCTTCTTCTCATTCCCTTGTGCATCACTCACCATCTTTGGGGTAACCTTTAGTGTTATATCAATTAGCATTATTATCTCCTCCTATCTCCACAATTTGCTCTCCTAAGTACTGATTAAATAAGTTCATAAATCCAGATATCTCTTCTAACTGTTGACTTGAAAACTGACTAAAGAATTTATTATCTCGATCTATCCATTTTTGATGCCTAGTTTGATGTTCTTTATATAATACTTCCCCACTCTTCGTCAATCTAAAAAAAATCTTCTGCTTATTATCAGGTAACATATATGATTCAATTACACCTACTGAAAGTAATCTTTTTGTTATCTTACTCACAGCACCTCTTGTCATATTCAATGACTTAGCAATCTCCGTTACATTCGGCTCTTCTAAATCACCAATCGCTGCTATTGTATGAATATCCGAATATCCATATTCGTGAAGCTTCTCATGTTCCGTTAACTTAGATAACAAATCCTGCTTCTCAAGAAACTCTGCAAATTGCATTAATAATTGATCGTTCATACGACCTGCTACTCAAAATATGGACAAATATCCCCATATCGAGATTTTTGTTGTTTCATCCTATATGCTTTTGATTTGTATTTCTACATAA
>NZ_JAVBNS010000173.1:0-14252 GCF_031551385.1 Anaerosporobacter sp. | reverse complement strand
CGGAAACTAATCTATGCAGAGTGAAAAATATCAAAAGATTATCACTTCTCTCAATAGAAGATAATATATTAAATTTTCAAGGAACAATATGACAAAGAGGCAGATTTATAATACCTCATTTGTCGGGCAACTCATTAATATTTACAATTTCCAAAATCAAATATTATATCCGCTCTCCATAATGTATATTTTTTCCTCTCTTATGTAATAAAAGAGGACAGCCATCCGATCTGCTGTCCTCTTTTGGAGAAGGTATTTTTGTTACTTATGGGGTGTAGCAAAAACTATATAATGTATTGGGGTTTACGTATGTTAGTATAACATGGTCTGCAAGATAAGTGTGCATAAACATTTTATAAATATATATTTTTTTTTGTCAAATGTGACAACTGAACTTTATTGGTACTAAAGTCTCATTGTACTTAACTACTATTAAACTGTTATATGGGCACTTTCCTTTTGATTCCCCCTAGATATTCCCTTTTATTATAACTATTTAAGACTATATAAAAAGACAGCATGACTATCCACTAACACGAATAGACATGCTGTCTTATAAGTAAATTCTATACTTCTGTAGCTGTTGTATCAACTGGGAATAATGCTTCGAATTCTTCTCTATTAATACGTTCTTTCTCAAGAAGTAAATTAGCACAATCATGAAGTACTTGAATGTTCTCTGTAAGAATTGCTTTCGCCTTAGCATAAGATTCTTCAATGATTCGTTTCACTTCTTCATCGATAGAACGAGCAACATCTTCACTAAAGCTTCTTGTATGAGCAAGATCTCTACCAATGAACACTTCATTATCATCATTGTCATAATTAACAAGACCAAGTGATTCTGAGAATCCATAACGAGTTACCATTGCTCTAGCTGTATTCGTTGCTACTTTAATATCTTGAGATGCTCCTGTCGTAATATCATCCAAAATCATTTCTTCTGCAATACGACCACCAAGACTTACAACAATGTCTTGTAACATCTGTCCTTTTGTATTAAACATCTCATCTTTTTCAGGAAGAGGCATTGTATAACCTGCCGCTCCATTACCTGTTGGAATGATAGATACTGTATAAACAGGCCCTACATCAGGAAGCACATGGAATAAAATCGCATGACCAGCTTCGTGATAAGCAGTAATTCTCTTTTCTTTCTCAGAAATTACACGGCTCTTCTTCTCTGTACCAATACCAACTTTGATAAAGGAACGAGTAATATCTTCTTGCATAACAAATGCTCTATCTTGTCTAGCCGCATAGATTGCAGCTTCATTTAACAGATTCTCAAGGTCAGCACCAGTAAAGCCTGCTGTTGTTTGAGCAACTTGTTTTAAATCAACATCTTCTCCAAGTGGTTTCCCTTTTGCATGTACTCCAAGAATCTCTTCTCTTCCTTTCACATCAGGACGACCAACTGTAACCTTACGGTCAAAACGACCTGGACGTAAAATCGCTGGATCAAGAATATCGACACGATTTGTTGCTGCCATAACGATAATTCCTTCGTTTGCACCAAAACCGTCCATCTCAACTAACATTTGGTTCAATGTTTGTTCTCTTTCATCATGACCACCACCAAGACCAGTACCACGGCGTCTTGCAACGGCATCAATTTCATCGATAAATACGATACAAGGTGCATTCTTCTTTGCTTCTTCGAATAAATCTCTTACACGGGAAGCACCAACACCAACGAACATTTCTACGAAATCAGAACCAGAGATGCTAAAGAATGGTACACCAGCTTCTCCTGCTACCGCTTTCGCTAATAATGTCTTACCTGTTCCTGGAGGTCCTACTAATAAAACACCCTTAGGAATTCTAGCTCCTACCACCATATACTTATTTGGTGATTTTAAGAAATCAACGATTTCTGTTAATTCTTCTTTTTCCTCATCAAGACCCGCAACATTCTTAAATGTTGTTCTCTTGTTCTCATCTGTCGACATCTTAGCTCTGCTCTTACCAAAGTTCATTACTTTAGAATTGCCACCGCCACCTGAAACCTGACTTGTCATAAACGAGAATAATATGATGATTAGAATGAATCCAAATATATAAGGCATGAGTTGTACAAACCAGCCTGGTCTACTCACATCATGAACGGTTACTTTATATCCACTTTCTGTAGCAATATCCTCAATTTTACTCGTATCTGCTACATAAAAACTAGAACTTGACTTATTCGTGTCGTTAAAAGTTACCGTGACCTGACCTGTAGGCACCTCTTCATTCATGTACACATCAATTGTTTTAATTGCTTTCTCATTCAAGTCTGCTGTAAATTGTGACAGACTATATGAATCGGTACTTACTTTACTCAATCTATCCGATAGCATTAATGCCATAATGATGATAGCAAGAATAATGGTATAGAAACCAAGTCCCTTCATCTGCTTTTTCAAAGCAAAACCTCCCTTCAAAATAACTTTCTTTTTTTAATTAATCATTTTCAACCACTCCAATGAATGGCAAATTGCGGTATTTTTGTGCGTAATCTAATCCATATCCGATTACAAATTCATCTGGAATATCAAATCCAACATAGTCAACTACTACATCTGTTACTCTTCTCTCAGGTTTATCAAGAAGGGTACATAGACGAATACTATTTGGCTTTCTAGCAGCTAATAATTCTATAAGATAGCTTAATGTTCTTCCGGAATCAATAATATCCTCAACAATTAGTACTTCTTTTCCTTCGATTGGATCATCAAGGTCTTTCACAATCTTGACTCTTCCTGAACTCTCTGTTGCATCTCCGTAACTAGATACTGACATAAAGTCCATAGTTACTGGAATTGTAATTCTTTTCGCTAGTTCACATGTGATAAACACGCCACCTTTTAATACACAGATTAGGTGAATGCTTTTTCCTGCATAATCCTTGCTGATTTGCTCACCAAGTTCCTGAATCTTCTTATCAACTTCTTCTTCGCTAAGTAATACTCTTATCTTGTCTTCCATTTCATTTTCCTCCAAATAAATATACAATAAGCAGTTTGCTAGTACTCTCGCTTATTTTATATGCTTCACTAATACGTGAACCTAGTATCCACATAATGTGATTACCATCAGCTAACAACGGAATATGATTACGATCTTTTTGTGGAATCTTTTTATCTATGAAGATTGATTTTATCTTCTTTGTTCCACCTCTAGCGTCAACTTGCATATAATCGCCTTCTTGCCTGGTACGTAATTGAACAGCATTTTTTATTTTATCATAATCAAAGCATTTCGTATACCCATTTCTGGTATTTATCATACTTTTTTTATATTCTTTATAAAATTTCACATTATGGCATGATTGCATAGCAGAATCAGTAATCACAAGTTGATTGCTCTCCCAAACATCCTGCCCTTTCTCCAACAGATTCGCCTTCTCCTGCACATTTAGAGAATAGATTACATATCCTAACGTTTCCCCACTTGGTAATGCAAACATATCACTCTGTTTATTTACTAAATCAAAAGAATACACTACTGGTAAATCTCTTTGTGGTTCAACATCTGTATCTGCTGTCGCATGATTGGTTATAATTAAATCCTTATAATCATTGTATGCTACAATCGCGTATGGTAAATCTATTTTTTTACCGACACCTTTTGCTGCAAGATTGCAAATATCTTCAACATGGACACTTTCAATATCTTTTAACTGATTACTTAGCTTTTTTAGAACTTCCCGTACTACTGTCTTTTGCATTACGATATCTTCGCTCTGAAACATCTCTCTATCAATGTGATATTTCCCATCGCAACACTGAACGAGTCTATTATAACAAATATTGGTTTGCTTTTCTATAAATTCTTCCACTTCCTTGAGTAATTGAGACGATTTTACTATATGGGAAATGGCTTGACGATTAATATTCTCTTCTAAATATGGCAAAACTTGAAGACGAATCTTATTTCGTGTATATTCTGTCTCCAGATTTGTAGCATCTGTTTGAAAGGAGATCCCGCGTTCCTTAAGATACGTTTCAATCTCTTCTCTTGTTACACACAATAATGGACGTATGATGGTATCACGCACAGCAGGAATTCCTGTCAAACCTGTAAGTCCACTTCCTCTAACCAACTGAAACAATACCGTCTCTGCACAATCATTGCTATTATGTGCAACTGCAATCACATCACAGTTATATTCCTCACGTATTTTCTCAAATGCTTTGTATCTAACATTTCTCCCCGCTTCTTCTTCTGATAGATGTTGTTCCCTTGCATATGCTCGCACATCTTCTCTTACGCAGTGAAACGAAACTTGATTTTCTTTACATAACTTCTCTACATAATTCTGATCCTCGTCTGCTTCTTCACCACGAATCATATGATTGATATGAGCAACATGTAGCTCTAGCTGATAAAGTTCCCTAAGAGCAAGGAATACAAAGAAAAGGCAGACGGAGTCCGCACCACCCGATACTCCTAATACTACCTTTTCTTGTTTTCTCAGCATTCGATTCGACTCTACATATCGTTTTATCTTATTAAGCATGGGGTTTGTCCTCCAAATGTTTTAATTGTCTGAACAGTTAGCTATCAGTATTCTAAACTTTAATTACCAAAATAGCAAGTCTCACATTCTAATATTTTTTCCAAACCCCTGCTACCAATACTGTCATATCATCAATTGCCTGATTATCGCTGTATTCCATCGCTCTTGCTAAAATCTGTTGCGCGATGTCCTGTGGATTCCTACTCTTAACACTCATAATAATATTTCCAAGCTCGCCTTCTTTATCCTCTACCCCGATACAATCTAACACGCCGTCCGTAACCATTACAATAAAATCACCATCGTATAACTTTTTCGAAACACCGTCAAAGTCCACATTACTGAACATACCAACTGGCAATGTAGTAGAACAGATGCTTTCCACCCAGTTATCACGTTTTATAAACGTAGTAGATGCACCGATTTTTATAAAATCACAAATTCCCGTATATAGATTTAATATACTCATATCCACGGTAGAAAACATCTGACTCTCTGCACGACTTACCAATATCGAATTAATTAACTTAATAGCGGACTCCTCTTTAAATCCTGCATCAATCAATTGCTCTAACAACTCAACAACTGACTCACTCTCTTCACAAGCTAATTTTCCACTTCCCATACCGTCAGATAATGTCATAATCATATCCCCTGTATCAAGATTCATGATAGAGAAGTTATCCCCTGACACACTTTCTCCTACTCTTGGAACTTTAGCAACCCCGGTCAATGTTTTAAATGCAGTATCCTCTACAAACACATAGTTCTCATAATCCTTTGCAATAATGTTTTTACTTCCCTCGTTTGGCTTTACCTTCTTACCAATTGCATTGCCGATAATTATTGCTGTTTCCTTTGTTGTGATACATCTTCCCTTTGATGTCCTCGCAACTACATAGATATCCTGCCTTTTATTTCGCCGTTCCATAATGGATATCTGCTTCACTTGAATATGATTCAATTTTAATTGATTAATAATCTGCTGCTCTTCATTACTGTTTACTGCTATCGTGTCTGAAAGGTCATTCGAAAATTCATCTATTATCTTCGCCACTTCACCTAGCTGCCCTGCGATTGCCTCTCGACTCTCTGCCATACGGTTTGTCCAGTTGAGATTTACTTTTGCAATTTCCAAACTACGATTTGTCTCCGCTAGAAATTCATTTAAGTTAATACAACGATTTGCAAATGCCACTGGCACATCTGCCTCACAGATATATCCGTTCTGCTCAACGGAATTCAGTATAGTAAACGTTGCCTTATATGTATCATAGAAATCATTTTTCCAACAAGTATTACAATTACTGCAGTCCTTACACAATCGATCCGACAACTCATCAAAGATTGTATCTACCTCTTGTCTGCTTAACGAAGTTCTTCTATCCGACAAGGTATGAAATGTGCCTGATAGCTTCTGAAAGGATTCTGCAAACCCATGCAGTTTCTGTCTCGTCATATGTTGTATATTCTGTTCCACAAACTGCATATCACTTTTCCGTTCCGTTCGTCCTTGAATCCGTCGCATCATAGAACTTGGTAAAAACAAAAACAGAATCACACTTGATACAATTGCTCCTATCTGCGTTGTCGTCATAAGGAATTCCTCATACAGATAACTTGCCCCAACAATACTCACAACATAGGCAATTGCTGTAGCAAATCGTCCCACCTCGCGAAACATACCAACGACAATTCCCAGGCAACACATTAGAGCAACAATAGGCAATAGATCTTCTCTCATATAATCCTGTAATCCCATTACAATTCCACAAACTACTCCACTTACTGCTCCCGCTCCTGACCCATACTTATAGCCCATAAGCAAAATCAAAAAGAATATTGTAGTCTTAAACAGTGAAAATTCAATTCCTCCAATATCAGGCATACCATAGATTACTAGTCCTGCGAGTAAGGACATACTTATTAGTTGTTCATTATCCATTGCTTGTCCTAATTCTCCATATAGCAAGAACTTGATTGGACGACTAAAGACTAACGTTAGGCAAATAATTAGAACTGCCTCTAATGCTATGTAGAATAACTGCTCTTTCGTACTATAGTTTAGGAGATACTTTGAAATAGATATCCCTGCTGTTACAAGTGCCGCAATTACCGAAAACACCGGCAAGGGAATCGACTTATTCTTATTCCTGTTCTCAATTAAATTTCCTATAATGGTTAATAGTATTATCACGAATGTATATTTTATGGCTTCTACCATCGGTAAGACCGTAGCAGAACCAAATATTACTCCAATTAGTAAAAAGGGTCTTGTAGTCTTCTCTACATAGGCTGCTGCAAAATAGGCAACTGCTATAGGATCCATAGATAGAAACTGCGCTCGTGACACCAAAATTCCTATCAGAGTAATCGCAATTCCTCTCTTCGTAATTCCTTTCATACATTTACACTTCCTTTTCCTTAATTTGGCTGTCAATCCGAAATTATAAAAGGAATTGTATGAAATGTTTGTCAAATTAGTGTCCAATTTATGGAAAACTTTATGACAATATACTCTCTCACTCGGCATTTCGCTCGAATGTAGGGACTTCACACGAATTAAGATATTAAAATATATCTGCATACGTACTTTGAGAATGAATTATTAAACCAAAGAAAAATTCTATGTAAACCAAAAAGAACTTTAGACAATTCATATCGAATCATCTAAAGTTCTTATTCATATAGCGGAGAACGGATTTGAACCGCCGACACTGCGGGTATGAACCGCATGCTCTAGCCAACTGAGCTACTCCGCCGCACTGACAAGACTTATTATACTCAAAGGAATAATAAATGTCAACTACTTTTTTGAATTTTTTTATTAATTTATTCAATTTAGAATATTATAGATAAATCTGTAGCAAATGAGGTATTACTTCTCTGGCTCAAATATAATCTCATCTTTATAAACAAGCCCTAACTTTTCTCTAGCAACCTCTTCTACATACTTCTTTGTTTGGACGTAAGCACGTCTTTCTTCAAGCTCTTCTGCATATTCAGTTTCCGCATCAATCTCTTGCTGTAATTCTTCTTTTTGCTCCTGATATACGATTCTCTTCTTATCCAGATTTTCTTTCTGATAAAAAATCACTCCACAAATTATTAGAACTAAATACATCGTGGTAAATAAACCTGTCCTTTTTCTCGTCTTTCGTCCAATAAACACGCTACTTCACCTTCCTTCCCCAATCCCGCTCTTAACATAGTTTCAATATTATCCATATGTTATTTTTTCGTTACTGATATTTTAACTGTTTTAGCAGTATTTTTCAATTGTTTTGCTGATCTCTTTTTAACTTTTTTTAATTTATTCCCTAGCTTAGAATTTACTTTCCCAACTTTCCTTGTCGTAAACCCTAAAAACTGCTTTATTTTCTTTAATAAAAATAGTAATGGCATAAATACAATGGACAATACTTTCCAAACCGCCTTTAGAATTGCTTTAATAATTCGGGTAATCCCTTTTACAATAAATCTACTTAGCAATTGATTATATATTACCATTCCGAGTAACATACCTAATATTGCGAAGCCTCGAATCGTTCCATTGTTACGTTCATAAATCATCATGAATATAACAATACTCGCAGCAATCCAAAAAAGGATATCCTCCAATGCGACAAAGAATGCTTTGTGTGGAACAACCCTTCGTATGATACGAATACTGTCATATACAATAAGCAAAAGAATCCCATACAGAATTGATGTTAGAAAGAATTGAACCTCCAAATTAATAATCTCTGTCATATGAACAACCTAACCTCCTACTTAAATAGTCTTCCAAAGAAGGACTCTCCACCTTTAGAATATCCTCCATCTGAGTATGTTAAGCTGTCAACTCTTCCATCAATATCAACTTCCCCTTTTTCCAGAGTAAGTCTATTAACATGCAGTTCATCTCCACGAATCATCAATATCCCTAATTCCGTCTCCAATAACACTTCATTCGCATCAAACGATAATACATCATTCACACCAGTGATAATAGCACTCTTTCGACTATTTAATGATATCTTATGGCTGGACTTTGGTAATTGCTTCTCATCCATTAAAACAACCTCCTAAATATACATCTATAAATAGTATATTAGGAGGTCATTAAAATCATGCACATAGGTTTACAGATAACGAAACAATTCTTTTGCATCATCTTTGCGTACTGTCTCCTGTACATCGAGAATCTCTACTTTTACTTCTTTGTTACCAAATGCGATTTCTAATAGGTCGCCTTCTTTTACATTGGCAGATGCTTTCGCAACTTTACCATTGATCATTACTCTACCCGCATCACATGCTTCATTCGCTACCGTTCTTCTCTTAATGATACGTGACACTTTAAGAAATTTATCTAGTCTCATATTCTTTAACACCTTTCCTATGAATTAAAAAAAGTTGCTCCATAATGGAGCAACTTAGCTATTAATTATTTACACTCAATTAAGCGTTGATAACATCCTTTAATGCTTTACCAGCTTTAAATTTAGGAGATTTAGATGCTTCAATCTTCATAGTTTCTCCAGTTTGTGGATTTCTTCCTTCTCTAGCTGCTCTTTCAGAAACTTCGAAAGTTCCAAATCCTACTAATTGAATTTTTTCACCTTTAGCTAATTCTTCTGTTACTACATCGATAAATGCTTTTAAAGCTTTTTCGGAATCTTTCTTTGATAATTCTGTTTTTTCTGCAATTGCTGCAACTAATTCTGTTTTGTTCATGGATAAACTCCTCCTCTGAATAATCGTTATCACTTAAAATATTTTTTATATAAGTTGTCCCCATAGAGCAATTTGCTCCTCTTTGGACATATTCTTTAGATGCTTGCCTTCTCCTTCAGCGAGCCGTTCAACACCTATAAATCTATTTATAAACTTATCTGTAGCATTTGTCAAGGAATTTTCAGCATTTATTCCTAGTTTTCTCGATAAATCAATAAGCAAAAATAGCATTTTACCAAATTCCGCTTCAATTTGAGCAGTATTGTCCTTTGTACTTTGCTCTTCTAGCGCATTTATTGACGTTTTAAGCAAGTTTATAACAACTTGTACATCTGCACCTTCCATTCCGACTTTAGCCGCCTTCTTTTGAATTTTAGCTGCTCTAATCAAGGCAGGTAATGCCTCTGCAACTCGTAACATACCGTCTGAAATCGTCTCCTCTTTCTTTTCTTTCTCCTTTAATTCCTCCCAATTGCTAAGTACTTCATCAGAATTTTCTACACTTGTATCTGAAAAAACATGTGGATGTCGATATATCATCTTTTTACTGATATTCGTTATTACTTGATCCAAGGTAAATGTATTCGCTTCTTCTGCTATGACAGTATGTAATGCTACTTGCAACAGGACATCGCCTAATTCTTCTTTTAAGTTCTCTAAGTCGTTTTTATTAATTGCATCAACCGCCTCATAACATTCTTCTAACATGCAATCTCTAAGACTTTCATGTGTCTGTTCCCTATCCCAAGGGCAACCGTGTTCACTTCTTAATTCACGAATTATATTCATAAAATCATCAAAACTATAGTGTTCCATAATCTCCATTTTCTTCTCCTCTTCCGATTCATCTATAAATAATCGTTTATTCAGGACGATAGCACCCAAAAACTTGTACCAATTGATACTATCGCCCTTGTTAAACAGATACTCCCTACTGCTCCATTTGTCTTCCCAAGAAATTAGATGCTGCTGCCGCAAGCTTTACCTCAGTATCACCTAATTTAATTTTCGCATCTTTTGTAAGTATAATAACAGCTCCTATTGCATCACCTTCGCAGATAATAGGGCTTATTACTTCTGCTGTATACTCATTATCTTCCTCGCTTCCAACTCGGATAAATGTTTTGTCAGCAGATGCAGCCGATACACTTTCTCTCTCATTAACTACATTTTCAAGATCTTTACTTATCTGCTTTCCAACGATATCTTTCTTGTTCGTTCCGGATACGGAAATAAACTGATCTCTGTCTGTTATAAATACCACATGTCCTGTCGTTTGTGATAGTGCATCACCATATTGTTTTGCAAATTGGCTAAGTTCTCCAATCGGAGAATACTTTTTAAGTATAATCTCTCCCTCGCGATCTGTAAATATCTCAAGTGGATCACCTTCTCTTATTCTTAATGTACGTCTAATCTCTTTCGGAACTACTACTCTTCCCAAATCATCTATTCTTCTTACAATACCAGTTGCCTTCATAGCAATTTCCTCCATTTAACAAATAATATCAACCTATCAAGTGATATTATTATTATTTGTTAAATGGAGGAAATTATACATCTTTTAAAATATTTTCCTAACTTAATTCGTGATTCTTAAGTTCTCATAACTTTTTCAATTAAATACTAGGCTACACTAAAAGTCGTAGCCTAAATTACCTTCATAATAATTATAATCAACCATTAGTGCATTGGCAGATTTTGAACGATCTCCGGACTTATATTGTCTATTTGATATATTATAAGTTCTCCATCTGCTGTTTCTAATTGCTTTATCATGTTATAGTTTTCTCCATCCGTAGCCTCTATCCAAAGTTGTAGTTCAGACCATGTAGAGTCCTCTTGTGCTCTTAATATATATTGCCTTACATATTCCTTCTGAACACTCTCATCTTCCACTGCCTTCCTATCACCTTCGTCGTCTATCTCTGATAAAAGTCTATATAGCTCTTCAATAAGTGCTAGATCTCCCGTATAATCAATAAATTCTTCCTCACCGCCATACACATTTATTTGTTGAATTTCTCCAACCCGAATCGAATAGATCTTTCCTGCTTTATCTTTAATTGTAAAAAATGATGATGCCTGTTCCAAATCACTTTCCGTGTCGTTCATTCCATTTTCACTTCCAGATACCCCATCAGCACTTGATGTACTGTCGTCTTTCATGGAATCTTGTGACGTCTCATCATTCGCGGTTTCTTCTGCCTCTTCTGACATTGAATATGACGGATTTTTTGTTGTTTCAGTTGTTGTATCTGTTTTCATATCACTTGATTTCTCAGTGGAATCTTTCATGTTTCCAAATGAAAATGAACCATCCATTAAATTAACGCTTGCAACAACAAGGATACAAGCACATGCAGCAACAAGCAAACCATAACGGAAAGGATTTCTTTTTCGTTGTTTTTCTGATTGTTTACTTGGTTTTTCAGTTTCTTCTGCTACTCTTCTTAACGTTGCTTGAATCAACGATTCTGACACAGTAATTCCGTCTATATCAAATACTTCATCCAAATCATTCTTTAGATTTCCGATGTCATATAATTCTTCTAATAAATCATTGTTCATATCTTCTTGGTTATCCTCTGGCTTCTTCATATGACACCCTCCTTTCTAATGAACCCCTTAACTTTTGTCTGGCTCGATTCAATCGACTTTTCACTGTACCTGCCGCAATTCTTAGCATATCAGCAGTCTCTTCTACGCTCATCTCTTGGTAATATACACAAAGAACAACCTCTTTATACTTCTCTGGTAATTCCATTACCGCTTCCTTTACAACGTGATTATCCTCTTTATTTTCAATTTTTTCATAACCATCTTCTACTACTTGCTGCGTTTGAAACTCATCTGTAGGCTCTACTTTTTGATTCCAAGCACTTTTCAAATAATCCTTACAAGTATTTATTGTTATCTGCAGAAGCCATGTTTTAATCGAACATTCCCCGCGAAAGCTCTCATAATGGCTATTCACTTTAAGAAATACCTCTTGGAAGATATCTTCTGCCAAATGAATATCTTTCACATAGAGATATGCTGTTCTTAGAACATCATTTCCATACATGCGCATAAGACCTTCCAAATTAGGAGCGTCTATACTCCTTACAACCATACCCTCTCCCCCTTTGTTAAAATCTTCAGATTCGAAAAATCACTCCGTAATTTTCCTCATTGACAGCTAGGAAGTAGCTCTACTACTTCCTAGCTGTCATATAATATAAATCGGCGTAAATTCCATTTTTCTGTAATAACTCTTCATGTGTTCCTTTTTCGCCTATTCCTTCTTCTGTTAACACAATTATATTCTCTGCATTACGAATTGTCGATAGTCTATGGGCAATAACAAATGTTGTTCTATTACTAGCCAACTTCTCTAAAGATTCTTGAACTACACGTTCTGATTCATTATCAAGTGCTGAAGTTGCCTCGTCAAATATTAAAATTGGAGGATTTTTGAGGAATACTCTTGCTATACTTAAACGCTGTTTCTGTCCCCCTGACAGCTTTATTCCACGTTGTCCAATATAAGTATTATATCCATCTGGAAGCTCCATTATGAACTCATGTGCATTGGCATTCTTAGCTGCTTCAATAATTTCTTCGTCGGTAGCTTCCATCTTACCATATCGAATATTATCCATAACCGTGCCTGCAAAAAGATATACATCCTGTTGCACAATACCAATATTTTTACGCAAAGAATATAATGATATATCTTTAATATCTGTTCCATCAAGATAGATACTACCTTGTGTAACCTCATAAAAACGTGGTATTAAGCTACACATTGTTGTCTTTCCTACACCTGACGTTCCAACCAATGCCACATATTCTCCTGGTTGAACATGAAGATTAATATCATGAAAAACATCTGTAATGGTATCGTTATATTGATATGCCACATCTTTAAATTCAATCTCACCTTTTACATCAGTAAGCGTAATGGCATCTTTACTATCAACAATATCTGGCTCAATCGCTAGGATTTCTAGGAAACGGTCAAACCCTGTGATTCCATTTTGAAACTGCTCTGTGAAGTTAATTAATTGCTTTACAGGGTCTACTAAGTTATTAATATATAATAAAAAAGTCAGTAAATCAGATAGTTTAATAATTCCTTTTGCAATAAATGCTCCACCGCCAATGATAACTGCTACATTGATTAATGTTGTAAATGCTCCTAATCCCGAATGGAATATTGACATAACAAAATAACTGTTTCTTTTCGCCTCAACAAAATGTGCATTGCTTTCATAGAACTTCTCCAGCTCTACATCCTCATTTGCAAATGATTTTACAACTCGTATTCCCGAAAGATTATCTTCGATTTGCGCATTAATATCTGCTACACGCTCTCTATTTCTCTTAAATGCAAGGTGCATCTTTGATTTTAGTCGATATGCAAAGATAAACATAACTGGAATTATTGAAAAGACAATTAACGTTAAAGGCACATTGATGAACATAAGAATAACAAATGCTCCAACAAATTTGATTACAGAAATTACAATATCCTCTGGACCATGATGACATAATTCTGTAAGGTCAAATAAATCATTTGTAACTCTTGACATCAACTGCCCTGTTTTTTGATTATCATAGAAGTTAAACGATAGTTTTTGATAGTGCGAAAAAATCTCATTTCTCATATCATATTCCATCTTTGCCCCCATCATATGCCCTTGATAGTTAATAAAGAATTTACAGCCAAGTTCAATAAGAATCAGCCCTATCATAACTAATGTTAACTTAATAATCGTCTGCAGTGCTTCGTTCATTTCATATTGAACTAACACTGTGTTTGTTATATATCTTACAATCATAGGATAAGCTAGTGTAATTGTTGCTGCCAACAATGCAAAGAACATATCTGCAAAGAACAATCCCTTATACGGCTTATAATATGATAAGAACTTTTTAGCCTTTGGACTCATATTTTTTCTCCTTCTAGTAATTAATAGAAGAGCTGCCACGCTAGGATTCTCTCCTTTTAAGTGACAGCTCTCTTTTATTTTGAAACTGATTT
>NZ_JAVBNS010000289.1:0-33560 GCF_031551385.1 Anaerosporobacter sp. | reverse complement strand
AACAGCGAAGGTGCTATCAAAGTTGATAGTGCCTTTTTTGTCGTTAAAAATCATTTTGCGCTTTGGATGAAGAGAGAGATGGTGCGTATGGTACAAAACAAAGGAAAAGAGAATACGAATTATATACGTGGAAGGGACTTTATTAATCTTCCATCAATGGAAGGATGTAGAGTACTTACGGGAGAGGAAAGCCTTAATAATAAGATTCAAGGAGCGAATGTTATTGAAGTTCCCGATATTATTGATTGGCTACGGCCTGCAGATGTATTAATTACAACAGCATTTCCATTTCGAGATGACCTAAGCCAGTTGGTGAATCTGCTGGAACAATTTGCAGAGAAAGGCATCGCAGGAATTGCAATTAAGCCAAAACGTTATATTGATACGATTACAAAGGACATGATTGATAAGGCAAATGAAGTTGGGATTTTTGTAATAGAACTACATGCCAATGCCGTGTTCTCGGATATTGTGTTTGAAACCATTCAGGCAATTTCCTATAAATCAATGAATACCTATTGGAAAGTACAAGAGCAGACAGATCGATTACTATCTGAACTTAGTAATACAACAACAATAGAGGATATGTTAACAACATTGTGCAAAGAACTGAAACGAAATCTAATGATTGTGGATAACTCTTATAAAAAAATATATGCAAAAGAGTATTGGAATACTACAGATAATGAGGAAAAGAAACAAGGGTATTGGAATCAACAATCTTATGAAAAACAGGAATACAGTGAGAATGAGATAGAGGAGTTGCTTGTTTTAGCAAGAGATAATATAGAAACAAAGAAGTATTACATCATTCCCTTTTATCAAAAAGAAAACCACAGTATCTATATGTTAATCCATCAGGAAAAGCAAGCACTATCAACAATTGAAAGAAAAGTAATAGAGAATATTATACCAATCATTTCATTACAGATTCGAAATAGTAACCTCCTAAAAAAACAGTTGAATCAATATAGAGACAGATTTTTGTTAGACTGGTTAAAGGGAGCAATCATTGATAAGCTTGACATCGTTTTATTTGCAAAGGAATTTGGAATCTCGTTAAATGCAGAAGGAAAATACCAAGTTGCTATTGTATCGTTTCGAGGAAAAGAAAATGATAAGACAATAAAGGAACAGATGAGCCGAATGCAGTATCATTTTTATCGATTAAAAGTCAAATTTTTAATAGCGGTAGATGGTGGAGAGGTAATTATCATTATGGAGTCAACTCAAGAGGAAGTGCCGCAGATAGTTCTGCAAAAATTATTGCAGGAGTTGAGAATAGAACTTGGCGAAAACTTGGTAGTAATATTAAGTAATCCACAGCCAATTAATCTAGTATCTGTTGCATATCGAGAGGTGAAAAAGATGAAAGAGATTAGTTTTAAGTGTAGGGTAAAGGGTGATATTATACGGTATTCAGACCTTGGAATATATACGATACTATCGCTTATTCCAAACCATCCAGAAGTACATAGTTATATTAAGCGGTTTGTAGAACCGATACGGGAATATGATGTGAAGAATAATACAAAATTATTAGAGACATTAATTACTTATTATGAGCTTGGTGGAAATGCGAAAGAGGCAAGTAAACATCTATATATTCATTATAATACGATGATGTATCGATTGGATAAAGTAAAAAATATATTGGAAATAGATATTGACCATGTAGAGACAAAATTACAATTGCAGATTGCATTAAAGCTGGATGCAATAGAATATAAGGAGAATGCAAATGGAAGAAATAATTAGCAAACAACAACCCATAGTAGAAACTTCAAATTTGACAATCCAGTTTGGAGACTTTGTAGCAAATAAGGCAATCAATATAGCGTTTTACGAAGGTTCAATCCATGCAATTGTAGGTGAAAATGGAGCAGGGAAATCAACATTGATGAAGATGCTCTATGGAGTCTATAAACCAACGGAGGGATTTATCAAGATAAAAGGAAAGAAAGTTTCATTGAAACCCTCAAGGGCAATTGCGGCTGGAATAGGTATGGTTTTCCAAGATTTTCGCTTAATACCAGCATTTACGGCATTAGAAAATATACGATTGGCATTGCCGAAAGAGAGGCAGAAAGAGAAAGTAGGCGAATTACGAAAGAAGATACTAGAAATCTCGAATACATATAAGATTCCAATTGACCCGGATATGTATGTATGGGAAATGGATTTAGGGCAGAGACAAAGGGTAGAAATCATAAAGGTAATGCTTATGGGTGATATGAGAGTATTGATTTTTGATGAACCGACAAGTGTATTAACCCATCATGAAGCGGAAGCATTTATAGAGATGTTAAAGATTCTTAGAGAAAATGGATTATCCATTGTATTAATCACACATAAGTTGCATGAAGTAATGGCTTGTTCTGATATTATCAGTATTTTGCGTCAAGGGCAAATAACGCAGACGGTTAGACGAGAAGATGGATTTGATAAAGACCGATTAATCGCACAGATGATGGGAGAAGAGGAACTAAATATAGAATTTCATGATGCACTTAATAAGAAACCTTGCAAGGAAGAAGGGGTTGCACTTACATGCAAAAACTTAACTGTAGTTGATGAGCAAGGTCGTAAGATTATCAAGGATATCAATTTGGAGTTAAGGCAGGGAGAAATTCTAGGAGTTGCAGGAATCTCTGGCAGAGGTCAGAAAGAACTACTAGAAACGCTATTCGGAGTTAGAAAGGCTTATAGTGGAAGTCTTATTATGAATGAGAAAGAGATGGTCCATGCTACCGTGGGAGAACGAATCAAGGAAGGAATTGCGTTGATATCGGAAGATCCCAAAAGAGACAATGTTGTCCCAGGCATGAGTATACTAGAACATTTTCCTTTAGCAGGAGTGGAGATGAAGAAAACAATAGCAGGAGTTGACTGGAGGACAATATCATCAGAAGTTGAGCAGACAAAGGAATTGAAAGAGTTAAGAGTTCCAGAGGTACAACGCATGATGGGAACGCTATCAGGTGGTAATATTCAAAGAGCTGTACTTGCTAGAGCACTTATGAAGAAACCGAAAGTACTACTTGCGAGTTATCCAAGTAGAGGGCTAGATGTAGGTACGGTGTCAATGGTGCATCATTCTCTTGTTCGATTGAGAAACGAAGGAGCATCGGTATTATTGGTATCCGAAGATTTAGAGGAGATATTCAAAGTATCAGATCGAATTATAGTAGTAGCAGATAGGAAAGTATTGGGAAAATATAATCCTCAAGAAATTACACCACTAGAGATAGGTGAACGAATGATTGGAGGGAAAGCAAAGTGAAACAAGTAAGTAAAGGTGTAGCACCTATATTGGCAGTATTAGTAGTATTTGCAATATTTCTTATAACACAAGGCGTGAATCCAATTGAAATCTATACAAGTATGATTACATCATCTCTCACAAATAGTTATGGAATTGGAGAGGTCATTATTAAATCAACACCACTTATCTTAGTTGCAGTTGCGACCTCAATATCAGCAAAGGCGGGACTAGTCAATGTTGGAGGAGAGGGACAACTTGTAATTGGCGCATTGTTTGCAACATATACAGCAGTATTTTTCGTTGGAGATATGCCAAGTATAATAGGTTTACTCTGTATGGCATTAGCAGGTATGTTAGGTGGTTTATGTTGGAGTGGAATTGCAGCGATATTAAGAGTAAAAGCAAATATGAATGAAACAATTACAACCGTTATTATGAACTATATTGCATATTTGGTTGTAAGTGTAGCGGTATATGGGAAGTTAAAAGATCCAGATGCATTTAGCTATCCCATGTCACCAAAGATTGCAGATAGCCTAAAGCTTCCTACAATCACAGGTAAGGTTAGTATTGGAATTATGATAGCACTAGTAGTGGCAGTTGGAGCTTGGTATGTTCTTAAAAAGACATCAATAGGTTATCAGTTACGTGTAATTGGAGGAAATACGCAGGCTGCAATTCATGCAGGGTATAAAGTTAAGAAAGTACAGTTTTGTGCAATGCTTGTATCAGGAGCAATAGCAGGGCTTGCAGGTATGATTGAGATTTCAGCAGTAGAAGGAAGATTACGAACAACAACGGGTACAAACTATGGATATTATGGATTTTTGGCAGCATGGATGGCATGGAATAATCCGTTAGCAGCAATTATTACTTCGTTAGTAATCGGGTTTCTATCAGTGGCTGGCAATGTACTTGAGATTAACAGTGGGCTTCCATCAGCATCTACACAGATTCTTATGGCAATGGTACTACTTGCGATTCTTTGGAAGGGAAAGGGGGAGAAGAAATGATGTTAGAAACATTATTTTCTGGTGCAGTTGCATCGGGAACGTCAGTATTGTATGGAATATTAGGTGAAACGGTTACAGAACGTGTTGGTGTTATTAACTTAGGAACAGAAGGTTGTATGATTGTTGGAGCATTAGCAGCTTATGCGGTTGCATACCAGACAGGTTCACCAATACTTGGTGTTGTTTTTGCAATGATTGCAGGTGGTTGTATGGCAGCACTTCACGCATACTTAGTACTTTCAAGAAAGTCGAATCAACTAGCAACAGGGTTGGCAATTATGTTCTTGGGATTAGGGCTAACTGCATTCTTTGGTAGAGATTATGTTAGTGCGGCAGTTGAGGGATTTAAAAAGATAGAGATTCCTCTATTAAGTAAGATTCCTATTATAGGGCAAGCATTGTTTCATCAGGACTTACTCACCTATCTATCCTATATCCTCTGTCCATTCTTATGTTATCTCTTGTATAAGACACGATTTGGATTAAAACTTAGGGCAACTGGAGAAGACGTATCTGTTGTGTATTCTTATGGAACAAACCCGAAGCGAATGGCGTATATTGGCGTAATTTTAGGAGGTATGATAACAGGAATTGGAGGAGCGCAATTAGCAATTGCCTATACGCATACATGGACAGATGGAATGACAAATGGTAGGGGAATTATTGCAACAGCATTAGTAGTTCTCGCAGCATACAACCCAGGAAAAGCAGTAATAGGAGCATATATATTTGGCGGGGCGCAAGCGTTGCAGTCCATATTACAGGAAAAAGGCGTTGAAATATCGCCATTTATCTTGATGATGTTACCATATGTAATTACATTGGTCGCATTATTCATATCATCAAGAAAGAAATATCAACCGATGCCAAATGAACTGAAAAAGATTATTGAGAGTTCATCTAACTCGTAAATATATAGTTTTGATAACAAAAAAGGAGAGAGAAAATTATGAAAAAGAAAATGAACAAATTAGTAGCATTAGGTTTATGCCTCACAATGGTTTTGTCGAGTGTAGGTTGTAGTAGTAAAGCAGATAATAGTAAGGCGAACAAGGATTCAGCGAACAGCGAGTCAGCAAGTGGTTCAGAAACAAAAGAGCAAACAGTAAGTTCCGATAAGAAAGTTAAAGTTGGTTTTATCTTTGTTGGTTCTAAGAGTGACTATGGTTATAATCAAGCAGCTTATGAGGGTAGTGTGGCAGTCGAAGAGTATTTTGGTGATAAAGTTGAAGTAATTCGTTCGGAGAATATTCCAGAGACGGCAGAGGCATCTCGTGTTTTGGAGCAAATGATTCAGCAAGGAGCTGAAGTGTTATTCCCAACATCATATGGACATCTTGAGCCGGCAATGGAAGTTGCAGCGGAGTATCCAGATAAAGTTTTTTATCATCAAGGGGGATTGCAGACATCAGAGAACCTTGGTACTTACTTTGGAACAGTATGGGAAAGTTTCTATCTATCGGGTATAGCAGCCGGAAGCTGTACGAAGACAAATAAACTTGGATTTGTTGCATCATTTCCAATTCCACAAGTGTTAGACAATATCAATGCATTTCAATTAGGAGCACAATCCGTAAATCCAGAGGTAACAACAACCGTAATTTTTACTGGTGACTGGTCTGACCCAGCTTTACAAACAAGTGCAGCAAACACATTAATTGATGGTGGTATCGATGTAATTTCTCAACATCAGGATAGTACGAAAACAATCGTTGAAATATGTGAGAATGCAGGAATCTATACAACTGGTAATCATGTTGATGCTTCCGAACTTGCCTCAAATGCGTGGTTGACAGGAGCAGTATGGAACTGGGGTCCTCTATTTATCGATATGACACAAACAGCGTTAGATGAAAAATTTGATGGAAGTATCTACGATGGAAAATATCGTGGAGGATTGAAAGAGGGCGTTATCGATATCGCTCCATTTGGAAAGAGTGTACCAGAAGATGTGCAGGCACTAATTCTTGAAACAAAAGAAAAAATGATTTCTGGTGAAATCTATGCATTTGAAGGCGAAATTCGTAAACAGGATGGAAGTATTCTCGTTAAGGAAGGAGAAAGACTTACTCTCGATGAAGTAGAATCTATGGACTACTTTGTAGAAGGCGTAATTGGAAGTATTAAGTAACTATAAATTAGTAAGAAGATATGCAGCTAGTTTAATAAATTAGCTGCATAGGAAAAAGAAAGGACAGATATTATGTATATAGAAGCAAACCCATATAAATGGCCATATAACGGTGAGTTACGAGCAGATAACACAGCTCTTATAATAATTGATATGCAGACGGATTTCTGTGGTGAAGGTGGATATGTTGATGCAATGGGATATGACATATCACTTACACAAAGGGCAATTGAACCAATTAAAGAACTTCTTGAAGTGGCAAGAACAATAGAAGGATTAACAATTATTCATACAAGAGAAGGGCACAAACCGGATTTATCTGATTTACCAGAGAATAAACGTTGGAGGAGTGCTAATATTGGTGCAGAAATCGGACAAGCAGGCCCGAAAGGAAGAATATTAGTGCGTGGAGAAAAAGGTTGGGATATTATTCCTGAACTATATCCGAGGGAAGGCGAAATTATAATTGATAAGCCGGGAAAAGGAAGTTTTTGTGCAACCGATTTAGAATTAATCCTTAGAAACAAGAGAATTGAAAATATTATTCTTACGGGAATTACAACAGATGTTTGTGTACATACAACAATGCGTGAGGCAAATGATCGTGGCTTCGAATGTCTGATTTTAGAAGACTGTACAGGGGCTACCGATTATGAAAATCATTTGGCAGCACTCAAGATGGTAACAATGCAAGGTGGTGTATTTGGTGCAGTTTCTGATTCGCAGAAAGTGATACAAGTACTAGAGGCATTATAATTCGGGGGTTGAGAGAACATGAAAATTAGATTTCCAGAAAGAATAAGCATTTCATGGCTGAAGAAACAGTATGAAAATGAAGGTGTGACACCAAATCAAGTAATCGACGAGTTATTAGACAGAAGAGAAAAGAATAAAGAATATAATATTTGGATTACAGCGTTAGATAGAGAAACAATTAAAAAGTATGTTGATAAATTAGAATATATGGATAGGAGTCTGCCGTTATGGGGAATTCCATTTGCGATAAAAGATAATATTGATTTGGAAGGGATTGAAACAACGGCAGCTTGTCCCGCATATGCCTATAAAGCGAAAGAAAATGCAACGGTTGTAGAACGTTTGCTTGCAGCAGGTGCAATTCCAATGGGAAAGACAAATCTGGATCAGTTTGCAACGGGATTAGTTGGTACAAGAAGTCCGTATGGAGAGACTCATAACAGTATAAAGCAGGAATTGATAAGTGGAGGATCTAGTTCGGGTTCGGCAGTAAGTGTGGCACTTGGTGAAGTTGTGTTTGCACTGGGAACAGATACTGCCGGTTCAGGAAGAGTGCCTGCTGCCTTGAATAACATAGTAGGATACAAGTCAAGTATTGGAGCATGGTCAAAATATGGTTTAGTACCAGCTTGTGCAAGTATTGACTGCATAACTGTATTTTCTAGTACAATGGAAGATGCCTATAAGATTGATGACGTTGTTCGTGGCAAAGATGATAACGATGAATGGAGCTTGGATTTAAAAAGACCAGAAGCAAGATTACCAAAGAAAATATTACTTCCAGATAAGCAACCTAAATTTTATGGTGTGTACAAGGAAGCCTATGAAGTAGCGTGGGAGAAGACAGTAAAGCGAGTAAAAGAGTTGGGAATTACAATAGAATATGTGGATTGCAAAATATTTTCAGATAGTGCAAGTATCTTATATGATGGACCGTGGGTGGCAGAACGATGGGCAGATTTGCGTGAATTTGTTCTTGCTCATAGTGAAGATATCTTCCCAGTTACAAAAGGAATTCTTGAGTGCGCATGTAAGGAAGAGTATGATGCTGCATCCGTGTTTACAGCGATGCATAAATTACAACAATATAAAAGTATCTCGGAGGAGCTAATGCAGGATGCAATTCTTGTTATGCCGACTTGTGGGGGAACATACACAAGAGAAGAGGTGCGAGAGAATCCGATTATGACAAATAGTAATATGGGGTTATATACAAATCACTGCAACTTGCTCAATATGGCAGCAATTGCGATACCGTCAGATTTTGCAACACCAGATGTGCCATTTGGCATTACTGCATTCTCTTTAGCAAATGCGGAGGACTATTTGAAAGGTTTTGCATTTGCATTTGAAGATACAGAAACAATGAAAATTGCAGTATGTGGTCTTCATATGAAAGGTTTTTGTTTGGAACATCAACTTACTGAGTTAGGAGCAAGATATAATCGAATTTCAAAAACTGCACCATATTATAAGATGTATATGATGAACTCAAACCCTAAGAAACCTGTTTTAGTAAAAGATAATGAAGGTGGCGAGTTAGAAGTTGAAATTTGGGATATTCCAGTAAATCAATTTGGCAAGTTTATAGCGAAAGTTCCAGCACCACTTGCATTAGGAAAGATTCAATTAGAAGATGGAAGTGAAGTAATCGGCTTTATTGGACAGATGTCTCAACAGTTAGGAGAAGATATCACTTTGTATGGTGGTTGGAGATATGTAGTATAAATTCGATTGGTTTAAAAGAACAAGAATGGAAAGATAAACTAGCGAGGATATCCGAATAGATTGCTTCTCTATCGGAGAATATATGAATAGGTTGAAAAATTTGTAACTATTTATCTAAGCAGTTTCCCAAGTGATGCTTGTGAAATGCATAGTATAGATTGATATATTTGACGATAGAGGAGCAATGATTATGAAGAAAAAAACGTTGTTGTTAATGATAATCATGTGTGTGATAGGGAGTTTCACTGGCTGTTCATCTGAAAACAAAAAGGAAGAAAATGATACTCCAGCGATTGATACCCCTAGTAATAAAAAACTGTCAGAACTGGAAATGTTAGAAAAATATATGTCCATAATGGGCGATACGGATGAGGAAGTTGTCAGTGTTTTAGGTTATGGTACAAAAACGATTGATGAGAATAGCAACGCAATCGTTCTAAGAAGATACAGTTTGAATCTGTTTGGTGAGATATTATCCATGATTTTGTCATTGGAGGACGGAAACGTTATGGATATGTCAATTACACCGACGTCAGGGACATATGATGAGTGGCTTCAAAAGATTACGGAGTTATTAGGAAATCCAGACGAAACCGTAGAGGCATATAAGGACCAAAGTCAAGAAGTAAGGGCAAGTGCATGGAATCTTGATAATGGAAGTCTTACATTGCGGTCGGTTGGTGGGATGGTGTTGTTGAGAGTGAATCAGTAAAAGTTCGATACAAAGTATGTTATATGACAGGCAGTTTCGTGGATTGCTTGTCATATTTTTGCGTTTGAAATGGGGTTTGTTCAATCCTAAGCCTTGTACTATGCCGTATTCCTTTGGTATAGATGGTTGTTGTGAACAGTGACAGTGTCGGCAAAAAACAATAAATTCAAAGTGGATAAAATTGATTTCTTGCCGATAATATGGTATAATGATACATAGAATGTAGATTAAATAAAGTGGAGGAATCACCGTGAAATATATATCGGTTTCAGAGATGGCAAAAAAATGGGGAATATCTGAGCGGACAGTGAGAAACTATTGTGCACATGGTAAAATAGAAGATGCATTTACAGGGGCGAAAGGATGGAATATCCCTGAAAATGCGGAACGCCCTGAACGAATTAATAAGTCTTCTAATATGCCTCGTACATTGCTTGAAGTTTTAAAAGACGAAAAAGTAGGTAGAGTATCTGGTGGAATATATCATAAAGTACAGATTGAATTAACGTATAATTCTAACCATATAGAGGGGAGTAGATTGACTCATGATCAAACTCGCTATATCTATGAAACAAATACAATTGGTGTCGAAAAAGAATCTTTTAATGTAGATGATATTGTAGAAACAGCGAATCATTTTCGATGTATAGACATGATAATAGACCAAGCTACGCATATGATTACTGAAAAGCTTATGAAGGAGCTACATTCGGTATTAAAAAATGGAACAAGCGATAGTCGCAAGAATTGGTTTGTAGTAGGAGACTATAAAAAACAGCCGAATGAAGTAGGTGGCAATATGACAACAGCACCAGAACAAGTACAGATTGAGATTAAAAAACTATTGGAATATTATAATTCATCGAAGCCAAAAACAATGGATGAAATAATAGATTTTCATGTGAAATTTGAGCGCATTCATCCGTTTCAAGATGGTAATGGTCGTGTTGGCAGACTGCTATTATTTAAAGAATGTATTCGCAATAATGTTGTTCCTTTTATTATTGATGAAAAATTGAAGATGTTTTATTATCGTGGTCTTCAAGAGTGGGGCAATGAACAAGGGGATTTAAGAGATACATGTCTGAATGCACAAGATATTTTTAAAGAGTATCTGAATTATTTTCGAATTCCATATCAAGAATGATAAATCTGTGGGGCATAAGTCATAAAGCAATGTGCGATAGTTAACACCTCGATTTCTATATTTATATAGTAAAAAAGGAGCTCACACATGAGCTCCTTCGGCTACGGGCATCTCAAGTTTCTGTGGCACAACCACTAAATATAAGATGTCTAATAAATTGTAAAAGGTCAATGAGAATCTCTTACTTTTGAAAATAAGCAACAACAATCGCACCAGGGCCTACATGCGTTCCAATGGTACTTCCTACGACACTTATCGGAAGTGTATCGATATTACCTTCCCAGATATGGCTACTGTCCTTAATATATTTTTGAAGAAGGGAGTCGTCGAAACCAGTATAACCAAGAGTAAGGGGCATGGAAAAATCAATGCCATTGCTTTTGTTAATCAGTTCAATTAACATATTGTTACCATTTTTTGAACCTCTTGCTTTTCCAAGGATAGCAACTTCGCCATCTTGAATTGTAATAACAGGTTTAATTGATAAAAGTCCACCAGCGAAAGCAGCAGTTTTAGAGATACGTCCACCACGTTTCAGGTATTCTAATGTATCAAGCAATGCAAGCAAATGTACTTTCTTTTTTTTCTTATCTAACTCATCTGCAATTTCTTTGGCACTAAGCCCTTGATCACGTAAACGGATTGCTTCATAAACAAGAATTAATTCGCCAGCACAAACATTTTCACTATCTACAACATGAATACAATCCTCATAACCATCAAGAGCAATATTTGCACTTGAATATGTTCCTGATAATTTGGCAGAGAGCGTAATAACAACAGCAGTTTCGCCAGCGGATTTAATCTGTTCGTAGAGTTGCTCGAAATCGTAGGGAGAAACTTGGCTTGTTGTTGGCAAACAGTCGCCTTCAACTAATTTTTCATAAAATTGAAATGGAGTAAGCGTGATACCATCGAGATATTCTGTTTCACCAAACAATGTTTTAAGGGGTAGGAAGTCAAGCCCTAACTTGTCAGCCTCAGCTTTGGGCATATCACATGCGGAATCTATAATAATATGAGTTTTCATAATAAATCACCTTTCTGATATAAGTTATTGTGGGGAGCTGCGAAACTCTATTGAATGTGTTTAAGCTTCTTGCCTAATGTATGCTAACACAAAACACGCTACATACCTAAGTGCTTCTAGGTGTATACGGAGACGATATCGAAAAGTTGCGGAAACGCCTTCGATTCGGCATCCTGCCTCAGCTCAGGCTGGCTCGGCGTCCATGCCTCGCCTTCCTTGGTTGTAGAGTATACACCAAGAAGTACTATAGATATTTCGCTATCGTTTTTTAGTTGGCATACATTAGTCAAGAAGCAGTCAAGTATATTGAGAGTTTCGCAATTACACAATATTATATAAGTTATCCTCTTACTAAAATTACTATAACGCATAATGATATATAGTGTCAATGAAAATATTTTGATAATCAAAGTATTTTTTGCCACAGATAAAAACACCCTATATTTTCAAATGTATTCTAAGTTAATTAGACCTTTGAGAATATAGAGTGTTTATTTAGAGGGGAGACACTAAGCTACTTGCTCACCATTTACATATAGATGGAATCCATTTGTATTAACAGAAGATAAGTCACCATCAAAAGAAGTGATATAGCTATCTCCAGTTAATGTCCATGTAGAATCAGCATCAATGGTTACGGCTACTGTACCAGCAGCGCCAGTTGTATTGATTGTACCATTAAAGTTTGTAGCATTTTTCATAGTTAAATTAAGTGTTGAGATGGAATCACAAGTGATATTACCTGTCATAGTTTGTGATTCAGCAGTAAAGTTTACACTACCACCATTAGCACCTTCTGTACCCCAGCCACGGCTAGAGCTGTTACCGGCAACTGTTAGTAATGTATCATTGGCTAATGTTAAAGCTACATCAGATAATGTAATGTCACAGTTTGTATTAGTTACATAGAATAAATCACCAACTTTAGATGTTAAGCTTCCACCACTCATTGTGAAAGTAGCATCACCGATTGCAGCGTCACCAGACATACTTTGATAAATCATTACGCAATGAATATTTTCTTCACTGTCTTGGTATGTACTAGTCATATTACCAGTTAAATCACAGTTTGTTAATGTAACAGAGTTTTTACCTTCAACAACAACTGCTTCTGAGTTGTTTGCAGTAAGAGTTGCATCGCTTACTACGATATTAGCAGTACTATAGATAGCAGGACTGCCTGTACCGTTAGTTACATAAGAACCACCAGTAACATTAACGTTACCGCCTCCACGGTCACTACGAATAGCGGCTGCGGAATTACCTTCTGTTTGAACATCAAGGTTTGTTGCATTCATAGTACCGCCACCAGTTGTTTGGATACCACCAGAATTATTGTTTGTTGTTCGAATTGTTGAGTCAGAGATATTAACAGTAGTGCCTTCGCCGTAGCTGAATACACCATTTCCATTAACAGCAGTTGTATTAACAGTTGCATTACTAATAGTAAGAGTTGCACCATTAAGAGCTAATAAGCCTGCATTTTGTCCATAGAAATCTCCATTTTCAGTGTTAGAGGAATCACCAGCTGTTTTTTCAATTGTGATACCATCTAAACTAACAGTAGCACCATCAACACGAAGAGCATTCTCATCATCTCCTGTAGATGTATATGTTTCATTTGCAACGGTAGAATCGGAATCAATGGTATTAGCTGCTGTACCATTTGTTACAGTAGAGCTTCCACCGAAACCGCCACCACTTTGAAGATTCTTAACAATAATAGAAGTTGCATTATTGTTAGCATCAAGAGTTAGTTCTAATACAGAGTTAGCAGTTATACTATCAATAGTTCCCTCTTCACTACCTTGAAGGAATTCTACTGTAATTGCTGTACTGTCTGTAACTGTGAAAGTAATTGTTTCTGTTCCTTCTGTAAAACTTGAACCACCACCGAAGTTTCCGCCAGAAGGCATCTCACCCGAAGGAGCGTTACCAGTACCATCACCCGAAGGCATCTCAGGAGGAGTACCAGCGTCACCTGAAGGAGCATTACCACTAGTACCATCACTTGAAGGCATCTCAGGAGGAGTGCCAGAACCATCAGAAGAACCAGGGCCACCACCAGCACTTGTCGTTAACTCACCTTTAATGGCAGTTACGGTATTACCATCTACGCTTTGGACTTTCACATATGTTGATTCAGAAGCATTTGCTTCATCAGAAGTTTCCGTGGTTTCTGTCGCTTCAACGGCAGTAGTTGAATTGGTAGTTTGATTGTTTGAATTCTTACCACAACCAGTAAGAGCACCTGTAACAAGGGTAACGGATAAACCTAACACAAACATTTTCTTATATAAATACATCTTTCTCATAAAAATTCTCCTTTCAATATGTAAACGTGTGTTGTTTTTTTGATTAATAATTATCATACTCAAAGTATAAAACATAGATGTATTCGAATTGTGAAGATAATGTGTTTATTTGGTGAACGTTCATAAGGCTTATTTTCAACAAATAATAATTCGTGAAATATAATAATAGAAAGTGATACAGAAAAAATGGGGATATAATTCTTGTATTTAATGTAAATAAGTGCTATGCTTTTGACTAGAATGGTAGATTAGGGGGTAGGAGACCATTATGAATAAAAAGAAAATCAAATATATAAAAGACGTAATTATTATACTTATAATTATGATAGCAGTAAGAGGTATCATCTGCTTTTTCAATGGAGATAAACTCTTCAATAATTTATCCATATTAATGATGGTTACAGTTTCAATATCCTATCTGTTTTTCAATCTTGTATTGAAGATTCATGAGGACTAGACAGTAAGAAGGAATACAAATTTACGCCTTTACATAAAACCATATATTTGCTATCATAGAAAGAGACAACAATAAAATATAGAAAAAGAGGGATAAGATGAATATCTAATCAATAATTCGTTACAACAGAGATGTTTTCAATTACCTATGTTATTAATAGGTTTGTTTCTGTTACCGATTTATAGATTAGTATATGCATCGATAGTTATTTAGCAGGCAGTTTCTATAAATGTCCTGTTATTAAACGTAAATCCTTTCGCATAGAATCTGTTTTCGGTAACATACTGAGAGCAGATTTTTTTATTTGTAGGAAAGTCTGCTTATATAATAAAAACGATTCTGTTACGGAGGCACTTTTTTACACTAGACTTTGAAAAATAACAAAAAAGGAGTTGGTTTATATGCTACAAATTAAAAACCTAACAATTACACATAAAAAAGATTTACGAACAATGTTGGAAGATTTTTCACTGACATTGAATGATGGAGATAAGGCAGCAATTATCGGAGAAGAAGGGAATGGAAAATCTACATTAATTAAATTGATTTATAATCCAGAGCTAATCGAAGACTATATCGAATACACAGGGGAGATTATCAATCCAAACAATCATATTGGATATCTAGCGCAGGAATTACTAAGTGAGGATATGCAGAAGACAGTGTATGAATATTGTTCAGAAGAAGAGGTATTCTTTGAACTAACACCAAAGGAATTGACTGATATTGCACGTCAAGTGGGATTTGATATGGAGCGATTCTATTCGGATCAAAGTGTGGCAACCATGTCAGGTGGAGAGAAAGTAAAATTGCAATTGGCAAGATTATTAATGAAGCAACCAGATTTATTATTGCTTGATGAACCATCGAATGATTTGGACATTGATACACTAGAGTGGTTAGAAACATTTATAAATAGGTGTAAGCAACCAGTATTATATATATCGCACGATGAAACATTGCTAGAGAATACGGCAAATATGATTATACATCTGGAACAAGTGAGGAGAAAAACAGTTTCGAAATATACGGTAATTAAGATGGGATATCGTGAGTACTATGATACGAGAATACGTGGATTAGAACATCAAGAGCAAGTGGCGAAGAAGCAAAGAAGTGATTATCAAAAGCAAATGGATCGATATAATCAGATACAACAAAAAGTAGAGCATCAGCAGAATGCAATAACAAGGCAAGACCCGCATGGAGGGCAGTTGTTGAAGAAGAAGATGCATTCTGTTAAGGCAATGGGAAAACGATTTGAGAGAGAAAAAGAGGATTTCTTAGAGATTCCAGATACGGAAGATGCTATGTTCATTAAATTCACGAATAATGCAGCAATGCCAAATGGAAAGGTAGTAGTAGATTATTCATTAGAGGAATTATGTATAGAAGATAGGGTATTAGCAAAAGGAATCCATCTACAAATTGAAGGACCAAAAAAGGTATGTATTATAGGTAAAAATGGTTGCGGAAAGACGACCCTAATGAAACTGATAGCGGCTAAGATGTTAGAGAGAACCGATATTAAGGCAGCATATATGCCACAGAATTACACAGATCTTCTTGATATGGAACAAACACCAGTGGAATTCTTAACAAGAACAGGGGATCGAGAGGAGAATGTAAGAATCTGTACCTATCTGGGAAGCATGAAATATACTGCAGATGAGATGAACCATAAGATAAAACATCTTTCAGGGGGGCAGAAGGCGAAATTAATTCTCTTGAAGATGAGCATGGAAGGATACAATGTATTATTGCTAGATGAGCCAACACGGAACTTCTCGCCACTATCAAATCCAGTAATAAGAAGAACATTGTCGGACTACACAGGAGCAATTATAAGTATATCTCATGATAGAAAATATCTGGGGGAAGTCTGCGATACGATTTATGAATTAAGTGAAACAGGATTGAAGGAGCAAAACGAATATGGAACAATATAATTACGTTACATCATATAAGGATAATGAAAAAGTAAGAGCAGCATTAAACAAATTAACGACCGATACGTTTGGATTTGACTTTGAAGCGTGGTATCAGAATGGGTATTGGAAGGAAGAGAGCTATATGCCACATTCCCTTATGGATGGCGAGCGAATGGTTGCAAATGTGTCAGCAAACAGAATGGAATTTGTAATAGATGGAGAGACTAAACATTATATCCAAATAGGAACTGTGATGATGGCGAAGGAATACCAAGGTCAAGGTTTAGGAAGATATCTAATGGAGAAAGTAATTGCGTTATACCAAGAAGAAAGTGATGGAATATATCTATTTGGAAATGATAGTGTACTTAATTACTATCCTAAATTCGGATTTCAAACTAGTAAGGAGTATGTTTATAAGAAGACATTGCAGGAAAACCAGTTATCATTAGATAAAGACAGTATAGAGTTTATCGAAATCAAGAATCCATCAAATGAGGAGCGACAAAGGTTCTTTGATTATATTCACCATGCCGTAACGAATGATGGCATGACAATGAGAAATGTTGGATTAATGGGATTTTACCTTCATGATATGGAGGGGGTATATTATAATAAGAAGTTAGACGTTTATGTAGTAGCAGAGATTGCCGATGAGACATTATATCTAAACGCTATTATTGCGAAAGAAAAGGTAGAATTAGATAGGATTTTAGATTCATTTGCAGGAGCGGTCAAGACGGTAGTACTTGGCTTTGTACCTGATAGGAAAGACGAATTTGAAGTAGAGGAATTTAGGGAAGAGGACTGTACGTTGTTTTATATAGGCGAAGAACTTGAAAGAGTAGAGGAAGAGAAATTACATTTTCCAACGCTATCCCATGCATAACGAAAAAGTGATAGTATAGTTAGATATTTGAGAATTAATGTGCTATAATGATTGAGGTTGACAAAATGAGAATTGACTCATTGATAATTAAAATTTAAAGGACGGTGATTACATGGGCAGTGACGGTCGAAGTCATAGGCGGAGTAGAATAGAATATAGCAGGATGATCGATCGACAGTGTTCATGTTGATAGATTATTCATTCTGGGCTACTCCCGAGTACAAATTGTAATTAGAAAAGGAGATAGTAGAATGCAAATTAAGAACGGAAAGAAGGAAACGGTATTACAAGAACTCATTGCAATTATTACGAGTAATGTGTCAGAGCAAGAGATTCGAGAGAAATTAGATGATTATCATGAAAATGATATAGCAGAGGCATTAGAAAACCTTCAAAAGCCAGAAAGAGAAAGACTTTATTCTATACTTGGAGTAGAGAAGGTTTCGGAGATCTTCACATTCTTAGACGATATAGGAACATATCTGGAAGAAGTAGAGCCAAGATTGGCAGCAGATATTATTGAAAACATGGATGCTGATGATGCAGTAGATGCTCTCGATGAAGTAGATTCGAATATGCAAGAACAATTAATTCAGTATATAACAAAGGAAGCAAAAGAAGATATTGAATTAATCCGTTCGCATGATGAAGATGAAATTGGTAGTCAGATGACTACAAACTATATTGAAATCGGACGAGACTTGACAATTAGACAAGCAATGAAAACATTAATCGGACAAGCAGAAGAGAATGATAATATCTCTACGATTTTTGTTAAAGATGAGAATAGTAAGTTTTATGGTGCAATCGATTTGAAAGATTTAATATGTGCTAGAGATTATGTAGAATTAGAATCATTAATTAGTACATCATTCCCATTCGTAAGAGCATCAGAAAAGATTGATGAATGTATTGAACGTTTGAAAGATTACGCAGAAGATTCTATTCCTGTTCTTGACGATACAGATACATTAATCGGTGTAATTACATCGCATGATATCGTAGAAGTTGTAGATGATGAATTAGGCGATGATTATGCTAAGTTAGCAGGTTTAACAGCGGAAGAGGATTTGAATGAAACACTTCCTCAAAGTATGAAGAAGCGTTTACCTTGGCTAATTGTATTGCTTGCACTTGGGTTGGTAGTATCTAGTGTTGTTGGAATGTTTGAAAAAGTAGTATCTCAGATTGCATTAATTATATGTTTCCAATCGTTGATTCTTGATATGGCTGGTAATGTAGGAACACAATCATTGGCGGTTACAATTCGTGTATTAATGGATGAGAGATTGACAGGAAAAGATAAAGCAAACCTAGTATGGAAAGAAATTCGTGTTGGTTTCATTAATGGATTGCTATTAGGCTGCTTGTCGATTCTGTGTATTGGCGGATATATCTGTCTGTTCAAAGGAAAATCAGCAATGTATGCATTCTCTATATCTGGTTGCGTTGGTGTTGCCTTAATTGTTGCGATGACAATATCAAGCTTTGTTGGAACAATAATACCAATGTTCTTTCACAAGATTAAAATCGATCCAGCAGTTGCATCAGGCCCATTAATTACAACAATAAATGATCTTGTTGCAGTTATTACGTACTATGGTGTTGCTTGGGCATTATTAATAAATGTACTACAATTGACATAAAGAATGAAGAAAGAGCCTGAGAGCGTTTTATAATAAACCTCTTGGGCTTTTGTTGAATTTATAGGAATGTTAGATTGCCAGTATCTTAATATACATTGAAGGGATACTGTTAGAATATTGCTACTTAGTATGTTAGTATGAATGAAATTCATAAGAAAAGTAAAGTAGATGGAGGGATAATCGATGGAGAGTTTAACAAAGAATAAGCAAGATAAAAATGTAATAAAGCAGATGGTAGAAAAAGCATTTCCAAGTACGGGGTGTGATAAAATAGAAGAATTAAAAGAAGGATTTTTTAATGTTGCCTATTACATAACTCTGACAAATGGGGAACATGTAATATTAAAGGTTGCGCCTCATCCAGATGCAAGAATTATGTCAAATGAGAAGAATATTATGTTTAGTGAGGTAGATTCCCTTCGCTTAGTAAAGAGAGAGACGGAAGTACCGATACCAGACATATTATATTATGATGATAGTCATGAAATCTGCCCTTCGGATTATTTCTTTATGAGTGTAATTGAAGGTGGATCGTTTAGTACATTAGGCGAATCGTTAACGGAAGAGGATCGAAAAGGAATACAGAAACAGATTGGCGAGTATAATTATTCCATGAATCAAATTACGGGAGAACGATTTGGTTATTATGGACAGCAGGATTTACAAGGAGATTGCTGGTTTGAAGTATTTAGAGATATGTTGCAATTAGCATTCTATGATGCACGTAAAGCAAATATTGAGATACCTTATAAGGAAGAAGAGATACTTAGCTTATTAGAAAGAGATAAATCTTGTTTTGATGAAGTAACTATTCCAAGATTTGTTCATTGGGATTTATGGGCAGGCAATGTATTTGTTAAAGATAATATGGTAACGGGAGTAATCGATTTTGAACGATGCATATGGGGAGACCCACTTTTGGAAGTTGGATTCCGTTGCTACGAGAGAAACGTTGATTTCTTAGAAGGATATGGTTTGACTTCGCTTACAAAAGAAGAGGAACGTAGAGCAAATTGGTATGACATCTATCTCTTCCAAATAATGATATTAGAAGGTGAGTATCGTCAGTACGAAACAGATGATGCGTATAACTGGGCGAAAGAAATGCTTGTGAAATGTGTGTCTGCAATTGATTTGTTAGTAAATTAATGGTAGAGTAATAGAAAGATAATGTAGTTGATGCCAATTTGAGCTTCTATCAAATTGGCATTATCATTTTGGAAAAGGGAGATAGCATGAAAGAGAGTACAGCATTAATATTAGAAGGTGGCTCATTACGATGTATGTTTACTGCGGGAGTAACGGATATGTTTTTAGCAAATGAAATTGAATTTCCTTGCGTTGCAGGCGTATCGGCAGGTTCACTAAGTGGGCTTAATTATATTTCAAAACAAATGGGAAGAACAGCTAAAGTTAGTATTGATTATATAAAAGACAAACGTTATGTAGGATTTCGCAATCTAATTCGTTATCGTTCTGTCTTTAATTTTGATTTTTTATTTGATGAGATAGGAAAAGAGTTATTGCCATTTGATGAAGAAGCATTCTATGAGTCAGCACAGAGATATGTAGCCTTTGCTACCGATTGTAAAACAGGGGAGTTAGTGGATTTTGAAAAGGGAAAGACAGAGGAGTTGATGAAGGGATGTCGTAGTTCTGGAAGTATGCCGCTACTCTCGCCAATTGTTACTGTAGATGGTATGGAATGCTTAGATGGTGGAATTGCAAATCCAATACCGATTGATTGGGCGTTAAAGGAAGGCTATGAGAAAATCGTAGTAGTGTTGACAAGACAAGAAGGGTATCGAAAACATCCAACATCAAAGACAATGTTGAAGGCATACGAAAGAGTCTATAAAGAATATCCATATTTACTTGAGAAGTTACAACAGGTGCCAGATCATTATAATGAAATACAAGAGACAATCACTTCTTTGGAGAAAGAGGGAAGAATATTCGTTATTCGTCCAGAAAAACCAGTAGCCGTATCTCGTGTAGAAAAAAATGTACAGAAACTACGAGACTTATATGAGATAGGGAAAAAAGTTGCGAATAAACGTATGCAGGATATGTTAGAGTACTTAGAGTAAAAAAGCGTTGCTGTGAACGCTTTTTGTGAACAGTAACAAAAAAGCATAATCGTGATAGAATATGAAAGAAAAGTGATTGTCTAGTAGATTGTAACATGATAGAATAGTGATAAAATAAGGAGTAGTCTATTTAAGACAACGCTATTTTATGATGGAGGGATTAAGATGTTTGGTAAACTATTAGATTATCAAGTTAAGAACCAAGAGGTTATAGTAAAGTTTGAGAAAAGACAGGCAAAGATACAGATTATCACAGATGAGATATGGAATGTGTTTGCTTCTTTTGATAGTGAAGAAGAGCAATCAGCAGCAATTGAAGGGAACAAACAGTTACATACGGAATTTACAGTTGTTAAGAAAGAAAATTATATTCAGATAGCAACAAATAGTGTAATTGCGAATGTATATGACGACTTAAAGATTGATTTTTGTGATAGCAAGGGAACTATAATCTGTGAAGATTATAGGGGAGAACGAAAAGTTCAGAGTGGTGTGAGTGAAGAATTTATTCAAATGGCACTACAAGAAGGACATCAAGTTGAACAAAAGAAAGCGCATTATAAGATAGAAGTTTTGAAGAAAATGCAAGGCGATGAAGCATTTTATGGATTAGGGGATAAAACAGGATTTTTAAACAAACGTGGATATGAATATGAGATGTGGAATACGGATAACCCAGATCCACAAGTAGACTGCTTTAAGGCACTATATAAATCCATACCATTCTATATTGCGCTAAGAAAAGAGAATGTATACGGTTTATTCTATGATAATACATACCGCAGTTATTTTGATATGGGAAAAGAGAGTGAAGAGTACTACTTGTTTGGAGCAGAACAAGGAAATCTAAACTATTACTATATAGCTGGAGATAGCATGAAAGACGTAATCGGAAATTATACCTATCTGACAGGACGTACAGGAGTACCACAACTTTGGACGCTAGGATATCAACAATCCAGATGGGGCTATGAATCAGAATGCCAAGTACGTGAGCTTGCAGCAAATCTACGTAAGCATGACTTGCCATGTGATGTTATTCATCTTGATATTGATTATATGGAACGCTTCAAAGTGTTTACATGGAATAAGGAGCACTATGATGATCCGAAAAAATTAATTAAAGAGCTTGGAGAAGATGGTTTTAAGATTGTAACCATTATTGACCCAGGAGTTAAGGTAGAAGAAGGATATCCTGTATATGAAGAAGGTATCAAGAACGGTTATTTTGCAACAGATAAAGAGGGCGATATCTATGTGAATTCTGTATGGCCAGGAAAATCAGTGTTCCCTGACTTTGGAAATGAAGAGGCAAGAACATGGTGGGGAAACAACCACGCATTTTTACTAGAGCAAGGTGTACGTGGTATCTGGAATGATATGAATGAACCAGCCAGTTTCGAAGGGCCCCTTCCGGATGATGTTGTATTCTCAGACGGAGTAAGAAAAGCGGATCATGCAAAAGTACATAATATCTATGGACATATGATGGCAAAAGCAACCTATGAAGGATTAAAACGAATCGATGGCAGAAGACCATATGTAATAACAAGAGCTTGCTATGCTGGAAGTCAGAAATACGCAACAGCATGGACCGGTGACAATCATAGTATCTGGTCGCATCTAAAGATGGCAGTACCTCAGTTATGCAACTTAGGAGTAAGTGGTATGGCATTCGTTGGTACAGATATCGGAGGATTCGGTTCTGATGCAACGAAAGAATTACTATGCAGATGGGTACAGGTAGGATGTTTCTCGCCACTATTCCGAAACCACTCTGCTAAGGGAACAAGATTCCAAGAACCTTGGCAGTTTGATGAAGAGACCATTGCGATTAATCGAAAATATATTAAGTTACGTTATCGCTTGCTTCCTTATTTCTATGATTTATTCTATCAAACAGAAAAAGAGGGATTGCCAGTTGTTCGTCCGTTGATTATGCATTATGAACAAGACGAAATCGTTAAGAATATGAATGAAGAATTCTTAGTAGGTGAGAGCGTGTTAGTTGCGCCTGTATTAGACCAAGGACAGATGTGTAAGATGGTATATCTACCAGAGGGAACGTGGTATGATTACTGGACAAAGGAGATGATAGAAGGCGGAAGATATATCTTACGTGATGCACCACTTGATGTTTGTCCAATCTATGTGAAGGCAGGTGCGATTCTTCCGAACTATACAGAACAAAGTTATGTAGGAGAGAAGAAACAAGATACATTGATTCTTGATATATATCCTGGTGAAGGTAGCTACACACATTATCAAGATAATGGAGAAGACTTTGCTTATCAAGAAGGGGCATACAATGAATATCAGGTTAAAATTGATAAGGATAATAACTGTACCGTTCGTCTTGTACAAGAGGGGTATGACGCGAATTATACAAGTATATGCATAAATTGCTTGGATCATGTAGTAGAGTTTCAAGTAAATGATATGGATAAAGTATCAGAGGGACGAGTTAAAATAGTAAAGTTATAGCGAAAATATAGCGCGAATATAGGAAAAAATTTCTTGACAATTAAAAATGAGCCTAATATACTTAAATTATATGTGCTTTTGAAACAAAGTGTTTAGCAGCCCAAAGGGGGATAATTATGGCTCAGAAAAAAGGACTAGTTTTGAATGAATTTGATGGTCATTCTATGATGGAGGCTTTTAATAATGCATTCGAGATTAAGAAAGAGGTTACAGCAAATCAGCCACTTCAATTTGTAGAATCTTCTCGTTCTTTAGTCGTAAAACAAGGGGAAACAGAGAGACAGAATTTAATACATGAACAGGAAAAGCCCAAGGAAGATGATACATTAGCGATGTTAGCGAGATTGGTTCGGTAACAGAATGATGTGTATAGATTAAAGATAAAAATAGTTACATAAGGGGAGGAAATTATGATTAGTTTATTGAATGGCTATTTGATGAGTTACTATGGAAATAGTGATATGCTTGACATGGCATACGCAATCGTAGAGTATATTGGCGAAGATGTATTAGGGATTATATTTTTGGCAGCCTTAGTAATTTCTTTGGTGGTTTACTTTACATTTTTATCAAAAGGTAATGAAGGAAGATTTAAGGGAGTTACAGCGTGGTTTTATGATGTATTGCATTTTAATAAGTTAATAATGGAGCCACTGTTTAAGCTTATTTATATGTTTGCCGCTATTTCTGGCACGGTTGTTTTCATTGCTTTGATGAAAGATTCCGTTGTGGGTGGTATTGCATCGTTAATCGTATATAATTTGGTTTTGCGCGTTATATATGAGGCAACATTAATGTTTGTTATGCTCTGTAAGAATACAAGAGAGATTAACATGAAATTAAAAAATCAAAACAATCCAAGCAATTCGAATAGTGCTATGCCACAATATAACCAACAGATGGCGAATCGTTACCAAGTACCGAATGTTTCAACGCAACAAAGTGCACCAGCACAGAACGTAGCACAACCACAATCAGTACCAGTGCAGAAAGTAGCACAACCACAACCTACACCAGTGCAGAATGTAGTACAACCACAACCTACACCAGTGCAAAGAGTAGTGCAACCACAACCAGTTCAAACCACACCAGTACCACAGCCTACGCCAGTAGAGACGGTGAGACGTTGTTCAAAATGTGGAAGTGGACTAAAACAAGACGATATATTCTGTCCAAACTGTGGTAACAAAGTGGCAGAATAGGTAAGAGATAGAAAAAGCGGGGCTTGTTATAAGCCTCGTTTTTTAATCGCCTTTGCTGCCGAGATGGTTACTTCTCTCATCAAAGAAAGCGTTGTTGTCGGGATTGATTGCAGAACTTATGAAGTCTTTCGTTCTAGAATCAACTTGACTATTCTTTGGTTGTTTTTTAGAAGTAGAAGATGTTGTTTTATTCGTAGAGGAATTTTTTTTGTTATCCATATAAGTGAATATCCTTTCTTTTCTGCTTTATATAGTAGGGATTTGCAAACCTAGTATTACTAGTAGTTTTTGCAATTGAATAAAAATTTATACAGGATTTATATAAAATATATTGGAATTAAATTGGTAAAGGCGAAAAATAATATTGTTAGCTGACAAGACAGCCAACTTGACAAATTGATGATAATGTGCAACAATACGTGTTAAAGAATTAAAATGTTTACGATAGGAGTAAGTCATGGAAGAGTTAGTAAAACAGCTTGAGCTGTTAAAAAAAGAGAGAGACGCAGTTATATTGGCGCATTACTATGTAAGTGATGAAGTACAAGCTGTTGCAGACTATATAGGAGACTCTTACTATCTTAGTAAGATAGCGACTACAGTAAAAGAAAAGACTATTTGCCTATGTGGTGTACAATTCATGGGGGAAAGCGCGAAGCTATTAAACCCAGAGAAAGTTGTTGTTATCCCAGATAAAAATGCGGATTGTCCAATGGCGCATATGGTTGATATAGACCGAATTAAGAAAGTAAGAGAAGAATACGAAGACGTAGCAGTTGCTTGCTATATTAATTCTACAGCAGAATTAAAGCAATATGCAGATGTATGTGTTACTTCAGCAAATGCTATGAAAGTGGTACAATCACTACCAAATAAGAACATTTTCTTTATCCCAGACGAACATCTTGGAAGATACATTGCAAGTAAATTACCAGAGAAGAATTTTATCTTTAATGACGGTTTCTGCCATGTGCACACAAGTATTACTGCTGAGAACGTGAAGAAAGCAAAAGAAGCAAGACCAGACGCAAAAGTTCTTGTACATCCAGAATGTAAATTAGAAGTACTTGAATTAGCAGATTATATCGGTAGTACATCAGGAATTATTGATTATGCTACGAATAGTGAAGATAAAGAATTCCTAATCTGTACAGAGATGGGAGTATTTTATGAGTTAAATAAGAAAAACCCTGATAAACGATTCTATTCCGTTGGGCATAGACAATTTTGCCCTAACATGAAGTTAATTACATTGGATAAAGTAGTTCGTTGCCTTATGGACATGTCACCAGTTATTGAACTTGACACTGATATAGCTGAAAAAGCTAAGACTCCACTAGACAGAATGCTTGCGTTGTCGTAGTTGAAAATTTATTTTCAACTGGAGATTTGTGCTATACATAAGGTCTCCGTATTTTTGAAAGGAGCAGTTTGTTAATATGATGCAGAATAAGTATCAAGTAATCGTTGTTGGAACGGGCGCAGCAGGGCTATATGCGGCTCTTTCTTTGCCAGAAGATATGTCTATCTTAATGATAACCAAAGATTCAATGGAGAATAGTGATTCCTACCTTGCGCAAGGTGGAATATCCGTATTAAAAGATGAGTCGGATTATGCTGCGTATTTTGAAGATACGATGCGTGCAGGACACTATGAGAATAATAAGGAATCTGTGCATGTAATGATTGAATCGTCAAGAGCAATCATTAATAAGTTAATAGAATATGGTGTGGAATTTGATTGTTATGATGATGGTAGCTTTGCCTATACGAGAGAAGGCGCACATTCGACGTATCGAATTCTTCGTCATGATGATCTGACTGGAAAGGAAATAACAAGCAAGTTGATTATGCAAGTTAAAAAGCGTAGTAATATTGAAGTTATGGAATACACAACGATGATTGATTTGATTTCGGGTAGTGATACGTCGAGTATTTGTGAAGGAATTGTACTTGAAGAGTCTACAGGAGAGATTAAGAATGTTTATGCAGATGCTGTGATATTAGCAACAGGGGGAATTGGTGGCTTGTTCAGGAATTCAACTAATTTTTCGCATATCACAGGAGATAGTTTTGCCATTGCATTACGACATAATGTAGAGTTACAAGATATACACTATATTCAGATTCATCCGACTGCATTATATACAAAGAAAAAAGGACGTAAATTCCTAATGTCAGAATCATTACGTGGAGAAGGCGGACTTTTGCGAAACAGTAAGGGTAAACGTTTCGTGGATGAATTATTACCGAGAGACGTAGTAACGGCTGCAATTAAAGAAGAGATGGAAAAAGAGGGAACAGACCATGTTTACCTTGATTTATCACATTTGCCAGCAGATATGCTTAAAAAGAGATTTCCAAACATCTATGAAAAATGTTTAGAAGAAGGCTATGATTTAACGAAAGAGCCGATTCCAGTTGCCCCAGCACAACACTACCTTATGGGTGGCATCAAAGTTGATACAGAAGGTGCGACAACATTAAAGAATCTGTATGCGGTTGGTGAAACTGCTTGTAATGGCGTTCATGGGGCAAACCGTTTGGCAAGTAACTCGCTATTAGAGAGCCTTGTGTTTGCGGAAAGAGCTGCTGATAAAATTATAGAAGAATATAAAAATGAGTGCAATGAGCAAGTGCAATACGAGCAAGAGCTTGTGGCAAGGCAGACAGAGAAATCATTAGAATCACAAGTATTAGATGAAGATAAACGTTATGAATTATTCAAACAACTAATATGGAAAGAAATTAAACGAGAGGATGAGACGTTTTATGTTAGATGGTGTAACAATGCATATTAATATTGACGAATATATTAAAAATGCTTTAAAAGAGGATATAACAAGTGAGGATGTAACTACAAATTCCGTTATGAAGGAATATCAAAAAGGAAGTGCACAGTTGATCTGTAAAGAAGATGGAATTATCTGTGGTCTTTCTGTATTTGCTAGAGTGTTTGATATGCTTGATAGTGAATCAATCTTTGAAACAACATACCATGATGGAGATGTAATGAAAAAGGGCGAGTTAATCGGAACAATAACAGGCGATATCCGTGCTTTGTTATCAGGAGAAAGAACAGCTCTTAACTACCTTCAAAGAATGAGTGGTATTGCTACTTATACGAATGAATACGCGAAGGAATTAAAAGATTATAAAACAACACTTTTAGATACAAGAAAAACAACACCAAATATGCGTCCTTTTGAAAAATATGCAGTTCGTGTTGGTGGTGGTTCAAATCATAGATATAACTTATCCGATGGAATTTTATTAAAAGATAATCATATCGGAGCAGCAGGTAGTGTTGCGAAAGCAGTAGCTATGGCGAAAGAGTATGCTCCTTTTGTTCGTAAAATCGAAGTAGAAGTAGAAAACTTAGACATGGTTGCAGAAGCACTTGAAGCTGGTGCAGATATTATTATGCTTGATAACATGGATAATGATACAATGAAGAAAGCAGTTGAGATGATTGGTGATAAAGCGCAGACAGAATGTTCTGGTAATGTTACAAAGGAACGTTTACGTGAAATCGCTGAAATCGGAGTAGACTTCGTATCTTCCGGAGCATTAACACACTCAGCACCGATTATAGATTTATCTCTTAAAAATCTAAAACCAATTCAATAAATAACGCATGTACTTGTGTAAGATACGTATTAGAAGCAAAACTTTGATATGTTGTTGAGCTTCTTCGCTACTGTCCTATAATACGAAACACGCTACACACCTAAGTACTTCTAAGTGTGTAAGGATCGTTGTTGGAAGTTTACGGAAACGTCTTCGATTCGGCATCCTGCCTCAGCTCAGACTGGCTCGGCGTCCATGCCTCGCCTTCCTAGGTTGTGGATTACACACTAAGAAGTACTAGAGGTGTTTCGCTACCGTTTCTTAATTATAGGACAGTAACGAAGGAGCAGGATACATATTGAAGTTTTGCTAGTTTTGTGTATTGATACACAAGTACGGGGAAGTTGTTGAATAGATGTTATCATGAACTGACCTTCTATAAGTTAGAACTTGGAATTCAACTTATGGAAAGGGGGGGGGAAATGAAAAGGTAAATTCCACCATAGATAAATTGGGCTTTACAATGAGGAAGGAGGGTACATCTATGCCTGTAAACATGATGACTGATAAAATCTATAAAGTTGATTATGATGCTTGGAATAAGGAAATAAGCGCAATGCCCATATTTAATAATCCAGACATTCAGAAAATGTATATAGATAAATGGATGCAGGAATTAAAGGAACAGGATATGTTGGCTTGCAACCAGTATTATGATCAAAAAACAAGAGCATTAATCTTAAAAGAAAAAGCAGAAGCACCTGAAAATTTTCAGTTGCCGATTTTGTATAAATCAAATAATATGTATATTCATTTTCGAGTATCACGCATAATTCAAATGTTAGAATATTCTCAAGTTTCGAGTGATAATGCACTTGATATACAAATCGATGAGTTTAAAGACCTAAATAGAAATATTAATTGGACATCAACAAGTGATAATGTAAGGGTTAAATCGAATCCAATTATTATGGCACCTTTGACATTGGGTAAATACTATAAGTGGATTGTTGTTGATGGAAATCATAGAATAACAGATGCCATTTCAAAAAGAGTAAAAATAATCAAGGCATTTTGTTTAGATGTAAATTTGCTAGTACAAAGTAATATGTTCTGTACTGGATTTGACAAGTTGTTATATATTTTTCAGAATGAAAGTGTAGCTTTAGCAACATTTATCAATAAAGATGGTTATTCAGACGAAGATGCTCTGAAATTATCTTATTTTTGTTCAGGAAACGTGCAATATTATGAATAAAGTGATAGCTTGAAGATAAACAACTAATGCTTAATTATATGACATATGCCAAGTAGAAACTTCAAATTTAACTGGATATATTTTTGCAGAAGATCGCCTCGGCGGTCTTTTTTAATTATTAGGAAACTTCTCAAATCCAAAGAAATAGTGTATACTGAATTAGAAATAAAAAATGGCATAACAAAAGAGCGAAGGTGTTGCTTCGCGATGACTTTGTTTATGGAGTTTTTTGTTTTTGGTTCGAACTGCATTATTTGACGATTTGAAGAGTAGCATGGTGTTTGGAATTAACCAAATCCCATTTGCTTTCGATATTGTTCAAATAATGCAGTTTTTTTATGGTAAACCTCCAGAACCAACATGGAAGCACCACACTTCGAACATTTTAAAGGATCATATCCGAAGGTTAAGAGGATAGAGTTTCTCCAATCTAGTAGAGATTTTAGAAATCTACACTTCTCATTAGAGAGGTATTTGAAAAGATGCTTTTCTTGTTTGTGATGTTTGGCATAAATACCGTAGTGGCGTACCATTTTAAAATGCTTCTCAGGTATGTGCATAATGAGTCTCTTGATAAAATCAAGAGCTGGAATTGTTTCTGTTATAAGAGCATCATCTTCGTGCCTGTTATAGTGAAAAGTAATATTTTCACCATCATAGGCATCAACTCTTGAAGCAGCAATTACAGGTCGTCCTAGATATCTGGTAATATATTTGATGGTTTGATCAAGAGTGCAATCATTTGGTTTTGCACGAAAATAAAAAACATCAGAATGCAGGGCATACATTTCATTCTAAGAATTCTCGAAGGTTGAATGTAGGTGAACAATTGATGAAAAAGTCTTTTCATGTTATACTTTTTAACATAAAGAATAGTTAAGAGTTTTGCCAAGATAATCTGTTTGATTAGCCTAGAAAGTAGATTTTTGGTGATATTGTTAAAATAACGATTTAGGAGGAAAAATATGAGTCATTTTATATTTCCAAGACTTACAGATGAAAAACAATTTGAACATTTAGTTGCAGATTGCTATAGAGCATTATATCCCGAATCACAAGTTGATGAGTATGGGAGGAGAGGACAAAAGCAATATGGTATAGATATTACTGTACAGATGGAATTGCAGCAGGAATTGCAGCTGTGGTGTATTCAATGCAAAAACTATGAAACGATTTCTGTTTCGGATATTGATGAACTACTTAGTAAATGTACTTATTATATGATTAATCCATTTAGCAAGTTAATCATAGCAACGGCTGCGTCTAATGATACAAAAATTGTAGATCATCTAATTCAGATACGAAATGTTCACAGCTTTCCTTTTGATTTAGAGTATTTGTCATGGGAAAGAATATGTAGTTTTATTGAAAATAATCCTTCCGTTTATCAAAAGTATTACAGTTCATTACAGCAAGTGAATGCATTTAAGGATAATTTTTTTGAAATCGTTAAGCAGTATGAAATAGGTGCTTTTTTACGTATAGATCCAATGATAGAGGGACTTAATATTAATATTCCTGCTAATCTCGATATTTGTAAAATTGAACTAGAAACTCTTCTTGATAATTATATCGAAAGAAATAATGATGTTCTGTATTTGAAAATTGGCGAATTTATGAATTGGTTGGATTCTTATAATGGGAACTTAAGTGTTATATTGTATCCGAATCCAAATGGATATGATAGGTTTGTATATCTTCCTCGCGTAAACGGTGTTGATGATAAAAGAATGGAGATAGAGCAAATGGTTTTGGAATTTAGGAAGCATTTGACAAAGCTAATGAACGAAATTGCGGCATATATGGAGTGAAAGAAATATGTGATTGTTGCAAGTAGTGGTTCAGTTTGAAATGCGGTTATTTAAATGAAAATTATTGCTATAAACGGAAATGTACTGGTTGTTTAGCCTGTAAAGTCAAAGGAAGTAAAAGCTAAGGACATTGTGCTTTAAATGATGCCTAGGTTTTAATAAATATATCATTTCTTCATAATGGTCATTAAATATGCTTTGTAGTATGTTCATAAGACTATTATGAGGTAAAACGTCGAAAAAAGAAAGCCCCAAATTCCCCTCATGAGTGAGGGGGATTTGAGAGTGGCGAAACCACTTGAGTCTTGACTTTTTTTATATAAAAGCATTCTGTAAATTTGATATGCACCACTACAAATCACACAATTCTCCTAGTTTCACAAAAACGTTCTTTCTTACGATTATCAATTAACATCTTAGCGTAATGTTCCAAGTCTCTATGTTTTTTCTTAACTAATTCCTTGCCGATTTCGAGAAGGCAGTCAATTGCTTCGGGGGAAGTATCATCCATGGAAGGGACATGCTCTTTTTGGCTTGCTGCGATTCGTAGGTAGTGATTGGCTACACCTAGTATGGAATATAATTTGTTCAGTTGATAATCAACGGTTTGTTCACTTGCATCCATTAAGACATCTAAGATGGAGAATGCCCAGTTGATAGCACCCCAATGTTTTACCTTATTATAAGAATACGATTTTGCCGTACTTACGTTTCCGATGGAGAGAATCATGGTATCCTCTATTTTCTTAACACATTTGAGCTTTAACGCTTCGATAAGGGCACATAGAGAAGGATTGTTGGCAAATACACCACCGTCTATTAAACAATCCTCATAAAGCGTATTAGGCCTTGTGGTAGTGGGTGGGAAGAACGTAGGGGCAGCAGTTGAGGCAAGTACGGCATCTGCAAGATTATAATTGCGTTCTTCGGATTTTAAACTAGATAAGGAATTGAAGAAAACAGTGTCTCTCGTTTTCATATCGTAAGAGGTGAGTAGACATGGTTTAAGTAGATTAGCAGTTTTGATCGAGCCAAAATAGGAATTTAGTTCAGCAGACAGAGCTTTATTCTTGTATTTGGGACCAGTTAGACCACCAAGAGTACGTAGTTTATGTAAAGGGCTTGTTTGAAACATTGTTTTTCCTTTTGTCAAATATAAGTCGAGAGCATCGGAAGCAGTATATTTAGGACGATTATAGTCATCTGGACATAATAGTAATGCTGCCAAGATAGAACCTGTACTTGTACCAGCAATGAGGTCGAAGTAGTCAACGAGATAGACAGTATTTGAGCCAGTGTATCTTTTTATAATATTTTCAAGTTCAATTAATACGAGTGCGGATATAATGCCTTTCATGCCACCGCCATCAATGGATAAAATAGTAGTACTCATATAGATACCTGCTTTTTTACTAATATATGAAGGAGCAGGAATGTATATGAGTACTTATTGGTTTCTACAAATCTAAATTGGCTTTTTGACCTTTCTGACCTCGTTTACGCATTCGAACTTTCTTGGCACTTAGTTCTTTTGTGTTATACGTGAAGGATTCTGCATTTAAATCCTGAGCAGTTGCAAATACAACATAATCGTTAGCATCAAGAGCAATGGCCTTGACACCACGGCTTGTCTTCTTGAGTTCGGAAACTTCCTCTAATGGGAAACCGAGAGAAGCACCTTTTTCGGTAAGTAATATCACTTTCATTGTTTGTGATAGTATATCGTGGGCAGTTAAAATTGTAATGGATACAAGTGAGTCATCAGCATCTAGCTTAGTAGATGTAATCATAGCACGAATAGTTTCGAATTCAGCACCAGAAACTTGCTTGATAAAACCATTTTTCGTTGTAAATAATAATTGTGATTCAAATAATTCTTCAAAACAAGTATATACTAAGATGTCTTCCTTATCGACTTTACATAAAGTTTGAATAAGAGAACCTTTATCCTTGGTCTTGCCTTTCGGTATAGCACTTGCCTTGATTTGGTACATATTTCCTTGCGCCGTGAATAAGCATAGTTTATCTGTATTCTTCATCTGAATAATATGGGCATATTCTTTTAACGTATCTTCCGAAGCACGAGTATAACTTGCGGAATCGAGAGACTTCGTATAGCCGAATT
>NZ_JAVBNS010000014.1:0-5579 GCF_031551385.1 Anaerosporobacter sp. | reverse complement strand
GTAACATTACAATATCGTCTAATGCGAGTGTATATGCCGATGCACTAGTTGTGAAGGATATATGGAACAGAGCAGATGAAACAATTAATCAGTATTTTTATGATATCGCTGAGGGTGGAATGATTGGAGGAGAAGGTAGTGATTCGAATACACAAAAGATAGATATATCAAATCTAATATCGTACCAAAATTGGCGAAAGAATTAATGGGGGATTGCCATGGGGAAGAGGATAAGAAAAGTTAAGTTAAAAAAGTTTTGTCAATGTGAAACAGATGGATCTAGTAACAAGGGATTTAGCCTAATAGAGATATTGATGGCGATATCAATTCTTGCCCTTCTTGTAGTAGCGACAACATTTCAGATAGTAACATCAAAATATGTAGATGCAGAAAGATGCAGTAGATGTATAGAGCAGAATATGAGCCAGTTAAGACTTAATGTTATGAGTAGTAAGACACAATCCTATCTAATCCTATACCAAATAGAAGATGGCAGTTACTATATGGCTGTTACAGAAACTCCTGATGCAGTTTGTACATCAGCTGATGGTATAAAGATTGGAAGCTCTAAGATTGGGATTACAGGAAAGACAGGGAGTGAAGCGATAGACGTTAGCTATACAGGGAATAAACGTATCGTTATCACATTTCATAAGAGCTCAGGAGCATTTGTTGCAGCAGGTGGACAAGTATTTCAAGCAATTGAAGTTACAAACAGTGATAAGAAGTTATGTATCTATCTTGTGAAGGAAACAGGGAAACACTATGTAAAGCAGGTGTATTAATGGAGAGAGAAGAACGTACTTTTATAGAGGAGAATGGATTTACACTAGTAGAAGTCTTGGTGGCAGCTCTTATATTGTCCTTTTTGATTATCGCAATTTGTGCATTCATGACGACAGGTTCGAATCTATATAAGAAATCAAGTCGTGAAGTTGATTTGCAGCAAGAGGCACAAGTGGCGATGAATCAGTTAAATGATATGATTTTGTCGGCAAATCGATTTACAGTTGTGTATAGGAATAAGGGGTTGCAAGATGAAGTTGCCATTATGTATAGTCAAACAACAGAAGAGATCAACACGAAGGTGAACTATTGCATTATATGGATAAAGGAGCGAGAGAAGCTATACTTTCTAAAAAAAGATGCAGATTTTACTTTCACAGGGACGGAAAGTGAGATGATGGATTTGTGTAGTGTGGTAACAGATGAAGAAAATCTTATGGCACAGCATATAGAATCTATGCAGATAGATACATCGGAATTAGTAAATAATCAAGCAGTATCGATAACAACTGATTTTGTAATCCAAGATAATACCTATGAGGTGACAAAACAGATTAAACTTAGAAACAAGCAGGAATAACGAGACGACGGCACTAGTTGTATTAGTGTCGTCGTTTTAGGACTAGGAGGCGGATTATGATGCAAGAGAGGAAAACGGGGAAACGATTTTTTATAAATATATTGGTGGTTATAATGATATTATGTAGCGTGTATTCTGGTTATCAAGTAGCGATTGCGGCTAGAGGTGTTATGGCTACAGAGAACAGGGAATCGGCTGACGAGTTGGAGGAAGATATTGCCAGTGAATTATCTACGACTCGTACAAGAGGTGACGATGATACATTTACAATACTAGAGATTGTTCCGTACCGAGGAATGGGTGAGATTGGCTACATGGTTGGAGGTTGTGAGCCAATTGATTTGAGCAAACTAAAAACAAGAGAATATGATGGCTTCACAAGTTTTCTAGGGGAAATGTTACTAGTAAGAGATACCTATGTAGAAAAGGAAGTATTGACAAAGGAAGACAAGGAGCAGTACATGGATTGGTCAGACGTCTATGTTGCGAAAGAGGAGAAGGGAACATTTCAACTTGTAGAACCATATACAGGGGAATATGTATTAGAAAGTAGTGATGTCTACGTTGTTGATCAAAGCAAACACGGCAGTTATAATGCAAAACTTAGCAAGTTAGTCTTTAATAAGAATCGATATGGAAAGATGGTTAAAGACAATAACGTGAATGCATGGTTTTATTCTAGCAAGCAAAGCAACCGATATACTTCTTTTGATGGGACAGAATATACTGTTGCGAATGCAACAAAGAATGAACAAAATACAGGAGACTATGATTATGATAGACTGGAAAATCTGTTTATTCTTAATAAAGGAAAAGGTGCTTATGATGTACAATTTATGCCCTATGCACATCAAAGAAACCAAGAGATTTATTATATGGCATCAGAATATGAAATCGTAGAGGATTGTACTGGGGAATACACAGGAGATATTGTTTATGTGAATGCACCGGATACAGACCGTGATGGCTTGGCAGAGGGAAAATATAGTAAAGCAAATACAGAGCATTATGTTTTTGTAGGACCTGGAATGGGAAATTATAATTTTATTTCTGATGAACAAGGTGGACAGTTGTATCTGATTCACAAAAAGTATAGTTGTCGAAAAGGTGTTGAATACATCAATGCAGAATGGTTTAAGCGATATGCAATGCGACTTGATGCGGCAGAATGGGATTCTTGTAATATAGAAGTTGTTACACGAACACCAGAAGAAGTGAATGCAGAGCCGGAATTAATTGCTAGAGCGGATATGTTGTTTCTATCTCCGACACAACAAAACACAGCATATGTAGGTTTGTGGGAGTTTTATGGGAAAGAGAAAGAAATGCTTGGTGTAACAGAGGATAGCAGATATACGATAAGTGATTTGGCGAGCAACGGTATTCCGGTGAATCTATCTGGGATAAGGCAAGGGAAGGTGCTTCCTACATTTATTAATAACGATTTGAATTGGAATGTAACGTATGAGTTGTTTGAGCGAATTGGTGTGAAGCAGGATTTGCCTACCGTGCTGAACTGTGTTATGTATGAAAACAATTGCAGGGAATTAAGCGGATATTCCAACTCAACTAGCAATAACTGCGCGAAGTTATATCTGATGTTACGGCAATGGAATCCACAAATCTTTTATGAAAACTTCTTTGAGACAAATAAAATAAAAGAGGGGACATTCCGTGGAATAACGACAGGAGAATATATAGAAAAAAGCGGTGATGAAAGATTTATATGGTATGATCAAACATTTTGGCCGGAGTTACCGATAGGGAATTCAAATCCTTATGAATATTATAGGAGTCTAGGGATTGACAATCCGTATATGATGGGGAATGAAAGCGTTGTTGGTAATATCTATACATTTAACGGGGATTGTATTGTAGATAATATGTTCTTGGCGGAACAACATTATTCTGGCGAATGGTTCTATGAGGTAAATGCATTTCTATACGAGGATGCGAATGGATACGAAGCGACACCAGAGGAAATTGCAAAGATGAAACTTTCTACAGCAGATATCTTTTATTATTTATTAAGATATAAGAAAGCGAATTTCGATAAAGCGGAGATTGTTGTACTTGATCTTGAACCGTGTAATGATTTTACATTAACGGAGATTGATGTGAAGAATATGATAAACGGCTACTCTGGTGATGTGCGTATTGTAAAGATGACGACAGCAGAGTTCAATGGCAAGATTGAGGATTTGAATAAAGAGTACGATATGATTTATATGGGATTGAATATCGGTATGATGAATACTTCAAATGGATTGACAAGATATAATGATAGCAATCTTAATGGCATGATTTATCTACATGTAGGAGATTGTATTCGAGCTGGAAATGCATTGGCAGGTTTAGTAGATGGTATTGATACCTATCGTTTTAGCGGCAATGATATTACAACAAGTAAAGAGAAAGAGTTAGAGCAATTTGTGCGTGCAGGATACCCGATTGTGGCATCAAGCGATTTGTATACGTTAAATACAAGTAGAATTGATCCATATAGCAATATATATTCGTTTGTAAAGAAGATGAAGACAGGCAGTGGGAATATAATAAATGCATCGACATTTGCAAATGCACAAACGAAGGCGCAGGCAAGTAACAAGTTGAAAAACGGTTTGGCAATTGAGAAGCCAAAACTTAACTTTACAAGTATGCCAGTGATGTATAACGGTGATTATCCAGATGTTCTTTCGTTAGAGAGAAAATTAAGCTATAAGTTTTCGATTGCAGATTTGAAAGCGGAAGAAAATAGTAAGATGACTTATACAGTCAAGCTATACATCGATGCAAATGCAGATGGCAGATATGCAGATAATGAATTACAGGCAACATTGTCGCTTGTGAAAGCAGGGGAAGAGATTCAGTTACAAAAAACACTAGGGGCATCTCATGTTGGCATTATACCATGGAAGATTGTGGTGTATAGAACGGACAATCCGAACATTCGAAGCAGTCAGATTGGTTATTATGCGATTAAGAGAAGTAATGCGGAGAAAAAGGTGCTGAAGATTCTGCAAATTACATCAACACGTTATTCAAGATATGACTGGACAGGGTCAACGATGAATCTGCAACAGGAATTAGCAAACACGAATACATTGTTTTCGAAGTATGCGAAGAATCTTAATGATTTTGTACTGGATATTACGACGATTGATGTAAATCAATTTGTAGATTGGTATGTTGGAAATACGAATGGAAGACCCAATGCATATGATAAAGATAATCCGGATTCTGTAGATCGGTTAAAAGGATATGATATGTTAATTTTTGGATTTGGCGATAGTTACACGGACATTAAGAATACGAATGGTGCACTTGATAATGTATTTGCATTTGTTGAAAGTGGTAAAAGTGTGCTATTTACACATGATACTACATCTGTAGTAAACAAAGAGAATGGTTCAGACACGCATACATCAGGTGTTATGAATTGGGGATATAACATAAATCAGTATCTAAGAGATCGCATTGGAATGAATCGTTTTGGAGTAAAAACGAAAGGTGAGGAAAGCAGTTCTACAAATAGCGAAGGAAAAGATATCGCATATAGTCCGAGCGGAAGTATCTATAAGGAAATTCAAGGGTATTCCTATGGAGCGATGATACAATATGGTATTGTGGCAGGGGATAAAGGCTCGGATTTACCAAGTAACCAGTTTGGGCCAGTGAAGACATTTGTGGTGAAAGATTCAAGGAATCAAGAATATCCTGAGTTCAACTCATATAAGACGAATTCAATAGCGAATGTAAATCAAGGGCAAATCACGGAATATCCATATAAGATTCCAAAACCAACACCTTGGGATAACGTAAAGATGTCTGTAGGAGAAACGCACGCACAATATTATGAGCTGGATATGGAAGATTCTGAAATTGTCGTTTGGTATTGCTTATCGAATGATGAGAACAATAAGCTGTATAGTTCTTCTCCGAACGATGTGCGTAATAATTATTACATTTACAATAAAGGAAATATTACATATACAGGAGCGGGACACCGCTATTTCGGTAGTAACGAAGATGAAGTAAAGCTGTTTATTAACACAATGGTAGCGGCATATCGTGCAACAATAGCTGAGCCAGAGATTGACATTACGAACGGTGTTGACAATGATGAGGGCGTTAGTTTTGTATATGTGGATTGCGATTTTGATGATAATTTAAACAGCTCGGCAGCAGAAGATAAAGTTAAGATATCATTTAC
>NZ_JAVBNS010000055.1:0-65835 GCF_031551385.1 Anaerosporobacter sp. | reverse complement strand
ATTTTGGCGCTGCTAAACTCGGGTTTTCTGTGACTTTCGCTTCGCTACACTCACAAAAAACACCTTGCGGGATATTGCGTGTGAACAGTAACTTCATATGATTCATAAACATTGCTTATGAATCTGCGATAATAGCGTCCTAACCTTTATGTGTCGTCGCTATTATCGCACTGTTATCGCTATTTTACCATTATATGCAGGAAGACGCAATATCATAATTCATTACCCTTCATACATAACATTCATAGTGTTACTGTTCACTCCGTGAACAATAACGCGCTCCGCGATGCACACAAAATGCGATAAAACAGCATTTTGGCGCTGCTAAACTCGGGTTTTCTGTGACTTTCGCTTCGCTGCACTCACAAAAAACACCTCGCGGAATACTACGTGTGAACAGTAACTTCATAGTAACCATAACATACTTTTTTACTTCATATCTTCTTCTGTAAGTACTTCGTCAATTGCCGCACCTGGTGCAACCATTGGCCAAACTTTATCCGCACTTTGAATTTGACAGTCAATTACAACAGGGCTATTCAGTGCAATTGCTTCTTTTAATACATCTTCTACTTCTTCCTTCTTTGTGATACGGTATGCTTTTGCTCCCATAGCTTCTGCTAGTTTTACAAAGTCAACCGAATCATTTAATAGCGTATGAGAATATCTCTCGCCATAGAATAATGTCTGCCACTGATGCACCATTCCAAGTACATGGTTGTTGAATACGATTTGAATAATTGGAATATTATAACGAGTTGCTGTTGCAATCTCATTCATATTCATACGGAAACATCCGTCACCAGCCATGTTTACAACTACTTTATCTGGATTTGCAACTTTCGCACCGATACAAGCACCTAATCCGTATCCCATTGTTCCAAGACCACCTGATGATAGGAATGTTCTTGGTCTTTGGTATTTGAAGTATTGTGCTGACCACATTTGATGTTGACCAACTTCTGTTGTGATAATTGCATCCCCTTTTGTTATCTCATATAACTTCTCAATGATGTAAGGGCCAGTTAATGCATTTTCGTTATATTTTAATGGATATTTTTCTTTCATATCCATTACAGTGTTTAACCACTCGCTATGATTTTGTTGTTCTAATTTTGCATTGATACGTTCCAGTACGACTTTCACATCACCAACAACACTATGGTCTGTAATCACGTTCTTATTGATTTCTGCTGGGTCTACGTCAATTTGAAGAATCTTTGCATTCTTTGCAAACATGGAAGTGTTACTTGTTACACGGTCGCTGAATCTTGCTCCAACTGTAATTAACAAATCACATTTTGTTACAGAAAGGTTTGAAGTTTTTGTTCCATGCATACCTAACATTCCTGTATACTTTGGATTCTCTCCATTAAATGCACCTTTACCCATTAACGTATCGCAAACTGGTGCATCTACTAAATCTACAAATGTTGCAAGTTCTGCACTCGCTTCTGAGATTACTGCACCACCACCAACGAATATCACCGGTTTCTTTGCTGCATTAATCATATCGATTGCTTTTGCTAAATCTTCTTCTTTGATTGTCTCTGTTACACGTTCGATTTTTTCTGGTACTGTTTTCGTATATTCTGTCTTCGCTGCAGTTACATCTTTCGTGATATCTACAAGTACTGGTCCTGGTCTTCCAGAAATCGCAATCTTGAAGGCACGACGAAGGGTATCTGCTAACTTTGTTACATCTTTTACAATAAAATTGTGCTTTGTAATTGGCATAGTTATACCAGCAATATCAACTTCTTGAAAGCTGTCTTTACCAAGTAATGGTACTGTAACATTTCCTGTAATTGCTACCATTGGAACAGAATCCATGTATGCAGTTGCAATTCCTGTAACAAGATTTGTTGCTCCTGGACCACTTGTTGCTAAACATACACCAACTTTACCTGTTGATCTTGCATAACCGTCTGCTGCATGGGAAGCCCCTTGCTCATGAGAAGTTAGGATATGTTTGATTTCACCTTGATGTCGGAACAATTCATCATAGATATTAAGAACTGCACCACCAGGATAACCAAAAATCGTATCAACTCCCTGTTCTTTCAGGCATTCCACTAATATTTCTGAACCTGTTAATTGCATACTAATCCCCCTTAACTTCTAATATAGCTCCTCTGTTACCTGAAGTAACCATAGATGCATAACGAGCAAGATAACCTGTTGTTATCTTTGGTTGTCTTGGTTTCCAATTTGCACGTCTTGTTGCTAACTCTTCTTCTGATACGTCCATATCAAGTGTATTTGCATTGATATCGATTTTGATAATATCGCCTTCTTCTACTAATGCGATTGGTCCGCCAACTGCTGCTTCCGGAGAAACATGACCGATCGATGCTCCTCTTGATGCTCCACTGAAACGACCGTCTGTGATAAGTGCTACGCTAGAGCCAAGTCCCATTCCTGCAATTGCAGATGTTGGATTTAACATCTCTCTCATACCAGGGCCACCCTTTGGTCCTTCGTAACGGATAACTACAACGTCACCTGCTACAATCTTACCTGCTTTGATTGCTTCAATTGCATCTTCTTCACAATCGAATACTCTTGCTGGGCCTTCATGTTGTAACATCTCTGGCGCAACTGCAGAACGTTTAACAACACCGGAATCTGGTGCAAGATTTCCTTTTAATACGGCAATACCACCAGTTTCACTGTATGGATTTTCAACTGGACGAATTACTTCTGGATTACGATTTACACAACCTTCGATATTTTCTCCAACTGTCTTTCCTGTAACCGTCATACAATCTGTATATAATAGATTCTTTTTATTCAATTCATTCATTACCGCATATACGCCACCTGCTTCGTTAAGGTCTTCCATATACGTTGGACCTGCTGGTGCAAGATGACATAGATTAGGTGTTTTCGCACTAATTTCATTTGCAATATCTAAGTTTAATTCAACGCCTGCTTCATGAGCAATCGCTGGTAAATGTAACATACTATTTGTACTGCATCCAAGTGCCATATCTACTGTTAATGCATTCATAAATGCATCGCTTGTCATAATATCACGAGGACGAACATCATTCTTAAGTAATTCCATTACTTTCATACCAGCATGTTTTGCTAACTTAATTCTTTCTGAATATACTGCTGGAATTGTTCCGTTTCCACCAAGTCCCATACCAAGTACTTCTGTTAAACAGTTCATACTGTTTGCTGTGTACATACCTGAACACGAACCACAAGTAGGGCATACTTTATTCTCGAATTCTTCTACATCTTCTGCTGTCATTGTTCCTGCTGAGTAAGAGCCAACTGCTTCGAACATACTTGATAAACTTCTCTTTTCACCCTTAACACGACCTGCAAGCATTGGTCCTCCACTAACAAATACAGTAGGAAGGTTAAGTCTTGCCGCTGCCATTAAAAGACCCGGAACATTCTTATCACAGTTTGGAACCATAACAAGAGCATCAAAACCATGCGCCATTGCCATTGCTTCTGTTGAATCACAGATTAAGTCTCTTGTTACTAGGGAATATTTCATACCGATATGTCCCATTGCAATACCATCACATACTGCAATCGCTGGGAATACAACTGGAGTTCCACCAGCCATGGCTACACCCATTTTTACAGCTTCTACTACTTTATCTAAGTTCATATGACCTGGTACAATCTCATTATGAGAACTTACAATACCAACTAATGGTCTCTCTAATTCTTCTTTTGTCATTCCAAGTGCATTAAACAAGGAACGATGTGGTGCTTGTTGCATACCAGTTTTTACTGAATCACTTCTCATGATATTTCCTCCTATATTTGCTTGCTAATATTATTAGCATGTTAATATTATTTGCTTGTTCTATTTTTCAATGTATTGGCAAATAAGTTCGCCCATTTCTTTTGTTCCTACTAATTGTTTTCCTTCTGACATAATATCAACTGTACGATATCCGTCTCTTAATACTGCTTTTACTGCTTCTTCGATTTTATCTGCTTCTACTTCTAAATCAAAAGAGTAACGAAGCATCATAGATGCTGATAAAATAGTTGCAATTGGATTTGCTTTATCCATTCCAGCAATATCTGGAGCAGAACCATGACTTGGTTCATATAATCCTAATTTCGTATCTCCTAAACTTGCAGATGCTAACATTCCGATAGAACCTGTTACCATACTTGCTTCGTCTGATAAGATATCACCAAACATGTTCTCTGTTAAGATAACATCGAATTGTTTTGGATTCTTTACTAACTGCATTGCACAGTTATCTACTAGCATATCACTAAGTTCAACATCTGGATAGTCCGCTGCAACTTCTTTTACAACTTTTCTCCATAGTCTTGAAGAATCTAATACATTCGCTTTATCTACGCTACAAACTCTCTTGTTTCTCTTTCTGGCAATATCGAATCCCCATTTTGCAATTCTACGAATTTCATTTTCGTTATAAGTAAGCGTATCTACTGCTGTCATTACACCATTTTCTTCGTAAGTTTTACGATCTCCAAAGTATATACCACCAGTAAGTTCTCTCATTACTACAAAGTCAAATCCGCCATCTATAATCTCTTCTTTTAAAGGGCATGCACTTTTTAATTCATCAAATAATACCGCAGGACGGATGTTTGCGAATAAATTCAATCCTTTACGAATCTTTAACAGCCCTGCTTCTGGTCTAAGATTTGGAGGTAGTTCATACCAGTTTGATTGACCAACATTACCACCTACTGCACCAAGAAGAACAGAATCACTTGCTAGTGCTGTTGCCATTGCTTCATCCGTTAATGGTACTCCTGTTGCATCGATGGAGCAACCTCCCATTAAAACTTCCGTATAGTTAAATGTGTGACCATACACATTTCCTATCTTATCAAGCACGTTTCTTGCTTCTGTTACGATTTCTGGTCCAATTCCATCTCCAGGTATTACTGCTATATTATAGTTCATTCTTGTCAACATCCTTTCTACGAATTATTATCTGCTGAAATGTCTTAAAACATTCGAAATCCGCTCTATTCGAGCTACTTCCTCATGTTTTGCGGGTCTCAAGGTCACGCTTTTTCATGCAAGCATGAAACGCATGGCCTTTTTACCCTTGTGTTATATTATATAACTAACACACGGATTGCTCCGCATTTCATGCTCCCGCAATCCTAAAACATTCGAAATCCGCTCTATTCGAGCTACTTTCTCATGTTTTGCGGGTCTCAAGGTCATGCTTTTTCATGCAAGCATGAAACGCATGGCCTTTTTACCCTTGTGTTAGGCACATTCCTTTAGATTATACATATTATAATCCAAAGTTATAGTATTTTATTGCTTCATTCCTTATTTATATATTAGCTTACTTTCAAAGAAAAATCAATGCAAATTATTAAAAAACAATAGAAAGTCCCTACTAGAAACTTTCTATTGTTTTGTATGTTATATCATTCTCTTTATTTCATTATTTCATATGCTATTGTATCTTCTCTTTAATCGCTTTTATGCTTCTTTCAAAAATGCTACATAGCCTTTCTTTGCTTCGTATACATCCGCCTTACTTGTTACTTCCCAAGGTGCATGCATATTAAGTACAGCAACACCACTATCGATTACTTCCATACCATATAACGCAAGGATGTAAGCGATTGTTCCGCCGCCACCCATATCTACTTTTCCAAGTTCCGCTGTTTGGAATGCTACATTATGTGATTCTAACATTCTACGAATTTCTGCAAAATATTCTGCATTTGCATCATTTGTTCCTGACTTTCCTCTAGCTCCAGTATATTTATTAAATACAAGGCCTTTTCCAAAGTACGCTGAATTCTTCTTATCAAATGCAGATGCAAACGAAGGATCATATGCTGCACTTACATCAGAAGATAACATCTTAGAATTGCTTAGACATCTTCTTAATTTTAATTCTGAGAATCCTTCTAAACGGTCGATTAATTCTGCTAATGTGTTCTCAAAGAATTTTGATTGCATACCAGTAGCACCAACGCTTCCAATTTCCTCTTTATCAACTAATAGGCAACAGCTTGTCTTCTTCATATCTGCAACTTCTAACATAGCGATTAAAGATGTATATGCACAAACTCTATCATCTTGTCCATAAGCCATAATCATACTTGAATCCATACCAGCTTCTCTTGCTTTTCCAGCAGGTACTACTTCTAATTCTGCTGATAAGAAATCTTCTTCTTCAAATCCATATTTATCTTTTAATAATTTAAGAACATTTGCTTTTACAGCATCTTTTTCTGTATCCTTTAATGGAATTGTTCCGAATACTAAATCAAGGGCTTCCCCTTCGATTACTTTATCAGCTTTCTTAGTCATCTGCTCTCCTGCTAAATGAATTAGCAAATCAGAGATAAATACGACTGGATCTGTTTCTTCTTCTCCAATTACAACATTAATTACTTCTCCATCTTTCTTTACTACAACACCATGAATCGCTAATGGTATAGTAACCCATTGGTATTTCTTAATTCCACCATAGTAATGAGTATCTAGATATGCGAATCCTTTCTCCTCATATAGTGGATTTTGTTTGATATCAAGTCGTGGTGAATCAATATGAGCACCAAGAATTGATAAACCGTTTTCAATCTTCTCACTTCCTATATTGAATAATGCAATTGCTTTCTTCATGCATGTTGCATATACTTTATCTCCTGTTTTAAGAGTTTTGTTTCCTGCAATTACTTCATTAAGATCAATATAACCATATTCTTTTACAATTGCAACAGTTGCTTCTACGCATTCTCTTTCTGTTTTACCAGTATCAAGAAATTCTCTATATCCTTTATTAAGGCTTTCTAATTCTTTTAGTTCCACTTCTGAATATTTGGACCATACTACTTCATTTATTTTCTTTTCACTCAACTTCTTTTCCTCCACTATTCTAGTCATGTTCACAGAGTTATCATTCTGCATTATTTGTATTGTATGGCATTTTTTTCTCATAGTCAATGTATTATTCTCTATTTTTCTTGAATATACATGTATATTTTATACGCCATTCATACTTGAGAATTATTTACATTTTAAGCTATTTCAAATATTACAATTAGATTAAATCAGTTTCCTTATAGCCGTTTTTAGTATATACTATAAACAATGATTTTTGTCAATTTAGAGGAGGGTATTTTGAATGAAACAAAGAAATGAATTAGCTGAATTTGTTGTTGGACTTGCTATGTTGGTAATTGGTCTCTATCTGTTTACTAGTCGAGTTAGCGTTTCTAGCAGTTTCTTTAGCTATGGTATTAGCTACGGTAGTGTTCATCTTCCTACTGGTGCTGTCTTTATTCCTTTTATCGTTGGTATTATTATGCTATTTGCAAAACCAGAGTCTTTTCTTTCTAAGCTTGTGGCTGCTCTTGGTCTTTTACTTATTATTGTATCGATTATTATGTCTGTTCATATTCGATTACAAACAATTACTTTATATGAGTGGCTACTATATCTTATCACCATATTTGGTGGACTTGCCCTTGTATGCAGAGTGTTGTTTGCTAAACCTAAAGATTAGGATAAGAAGTAGTAGGTTGTGATGCAAAACTGTTACGTTTTCAAAGCTTATTTGTAGCGGTACTATGACACGAAACACGCTACGCACCTTAGGACTTCTAAGTGTGTGCGGATAGGTACTACAAAGTGTACGGAATCGCCTTCGATTCGGCGTCCATGCCGAGCCTTCCTAGGTTGTGGTAGTACACACTAAGAAGTTCTATCGGTGCTCCGCTATCGTTTCTTTGCCATAGTAGCGCTACAAATAAGCTGATTTAGGTGGCTGAGTTTTGCATAGCTACTTTATTGGTAGAATAGAACCGATTAGATATCAATAAATTTGTATTTGAATTTTAAAAATAGAAATAAAAAAGGTAACATCTTTGCTATCGTTAATGAACGGCATAGCTTGATATTACCTTTTCTTTATTTTCTTTATTGTTTTTAATTATTTTTTATCTATTATGATTCGGGTGCAAAAGGTCAAGGGTAACCTTGACGATGAATATATAATTATGTTTGAAAAATGTTTGCTCTCGACATTATTTATTCATACATAAATTACGCATACTTGTGTATCAACAAACTGTGCTTGCAAAACTTCAATATCTATCTTGCTTCTTTGTTGCTATCCTATAATTAAGAAATGGTAGTGAAATACCTATAGTACTTCTTAGTGTGTATATCGATAACCTAGGAAGGCGAGGCATGGACGCCGAGCCAGCCTGAGCTAGGGCGTGTCTGAAAAATGCTTGTACTGGACTGTGCACTCCACTTAGTGGGGTGGAAGTTCAAAAATCAGGAGGCGTAGCGAGCTACGTTGACTAATTTTTGAGCTTTCAGACCGCTGAGTGGAGGGTGCAGAACAGTGCAATGATTTTTCAAGATATGCCCTAAGGCAGGATGCCGAATTGAGGGCGATTCCGTAAAATTCCAATAGCTTTCCATACACACTTAGAAGTACTTAGGTGTGTAGCGTGTTTCGTATTATAGGGTAGCAACGAAGAAGCTCGTAAACCTAAAAGTTTTGCATCACAAACCTACCATACACAGGTAGTCACCCACCTATTTTTGATTGATATAATTAATCAACCCTTCTGCTTTGATGATTTTTTGCATAAACTCTGGGAAGGCTTGACCTTGGTACTCTGTTCCTTTTGTTTTGTCATAAATCATACCATTATCAAAATCAATTTCTACTTCATCGCCAGCTTCAATTTCTTTAGCAGCAGCTTCACATTCAATAATAGGTAATCCTATATTAATTGCATTACGGTAGAAGATTCTTGCAAATGTTTCTGCGATTACACAACTAACACCTGATGCTTTGATTGCGATTGGTGCATGTTCTCTTGAAGAACCACAACCAAAGTTTTTGTTTGCAACCATGATATCTCCTGGTTTTACTCTATTAACGAAGTCTGCATCGATATCTTCCATACATTTTTTCGCTAATTCTGCTGGGTCAGATGAATTCAAATATCTTGCTGGAATAATTACATCTGTATCTACGTTATCACCATATTTGTGTACTGTTCCACATGCTTTCATATTTATAATCCCCCTTATAATCCAAGCTCACTAGGACCTGAAATCTTACCTGTTACTGCACTTGCTGCCGCTACTGCCGGGCTTGCAAGATATACTTCTGATTCTACATGTCCCATACGACCTACAAAGTTACGGTTTGTTGTTGCAACTGCTCTTTCTCCTGCTGCAAGAATTCCCATATGTCCACCAAGACATGGTCCACATGTTGGAGTTGATACAACACCACCTGCTTTGATAAATGTTGCAAGTAAGCCTTCTTCCATTGCTTGAAGATAGATTGCTTGTGTAGCAGGGAATACGATAAGACGCATTCCTTTTGCAACTTTACGTCCTTCTAACACTTTTGCTGCAACTCTAAGGTCTTCAATACGACCATTTGTACAAGAACCAATTACTACTTGGTCAATTACTACTTCACCAACTTCATCAATTGCTTTTGTATTCTCTGGAAGATGTGGGAAAGCAACTGTTGATTTAAGTGTTGATAAATCAATTGTATAAACTTCATCATATTCTGCATCTTCATCTGCTTCATATGTTGTAAATTCTTTTGTTGAATGATCTTTCATATATGCAACTGTTTGATCGTCTACAGGGAAGATACCATTCTTTGCTCCTGCTTCTATTGCCATGTTTGCCATTGCAAAACGGTCATCCATTGATAGATTCGCAATACCATCACCAACGAATTCCATTGCTTTGTATAATGCTCCATCTACACCTATCATTCCGATAATGTGTAAGATAACATCTTTTCCGCTAACCCATTGTGCTGGTTTTCCTGTCAATTCAAATTTGATTGCGCTTGGTACTTTAAACCAGGCTTTTCCTGTTGCCATTCCTGCTGCCATATCTGTACTACCAACACCTGTAGAGAATGCTCCTAGTGCTCCATACGTACAAGTATGTGAATCTGCTCCGATAACAACATCTCCAGCTACAACAAGACCTTTTTCTGGTAACAATGCATGTTCAATTCCCATTTCACCAATTTCAAAGTAATTAGTAATATCATTTTCTTTTGCGAAATTACGAACACACTTACAGTGTTCTGCTGATTTGATATCCTTGTTTGGAGTAAAATGATCTGGAACTAGTGCTATTTTATCTTTATCGAATACAGTTTTTGTATTCATTTTTTCCATTTCGTGAATCGCTACTGGTGCTGTTACATCATTACCTAGTACTAAATCAAGATCCGCTTCAATTAATTGCCCTGCAGATACGTAATCAAGACCAGCATGGGCAGCCAATATTTTTTGTGTCATTGTCATTCCCATAATTAAATCCTCCTATTTAAAATGTTTTGGTTATCTAATGTACGTTTATTCTAACACACGTTTAGCTATAAATAAAATACATATTAATCATATTTACTATATTATTTAGTTATGTTGTTTGAATTGTACTTTTAACATTTTTCAAATTTTCAAAAAACCTATTGACAACCGCAATTAAATTGTGTACAATTCATTTATATCAATTGCATACAATTTAATTGCAAACAATATTTAAGAAAGGACGTTTTAATATGAATATCTATGATTATAAAGTAAAAGATGCTAACGGCAATGAAGTTTCTATGGAGATTTACAAGGATAAGGTTTTACTTATTGTTAATACTGCTACTGGTTGTGGCTTTACTCCACAATATGATGAGCTTCAAGATTTGTATGAACTATATGAAGAGAAAGGGTTTGAGATTTTAGATTTTCCATGTAATCAGTTTGCGAACCAAGCTCCCGGTAGTGCTGAGGAAATCGCTGATTTCTGTAACTCAAGATACGGAATTACATTTCCACAGTTTCAAAAGATTGATGTTAATGGTGTAAATGCTGCTCCTCTCTATACTTACCTTAAATCACAAAAGGGTGGTATTCTTGGAAGCAATGTTAAATGGAATTTTACAAAGTTCCTTGTTGACCAAAAAGGAAATGTTGTTGGTCGTTTTGCACCAACTACGAAACCAAATGCTATAAAGCAGGAAATTGAGAAACTTTTATAATTGACATCATCGTTCTAACTACCAAACGAATGAAACACTACAAAGAATTTTTAAATAAACGTTTATACTCACAAACAAAAAACAACTTTAAAGGAGAGATTAAGATGAACGTGTACGATTTTTTAGCCAAAAATGCAAATGGAGAAACTATTCATTTAAAGGATTATGAAGGTAAGGTGTTACTTATTATAAATACTGCAACAGAATGTGGCTTTACTCCTCAATATGATGATTTACAAGATTTATATGAGCAATATCAAAGCAGTGGTCTTGAAATTCTTGATTTTCCATGTAACCAGTTTGGTAATCAAGCACCTGGAAGTGATGAGGAAATTGTAAGCTTCTGTGATTCAAGATTCGGAATCACTTTCCCTCATTTCGCTAAGATTGATGTTAATGGCGAACATGCATTACCACTTTATATGTTTCTGCAAAACGAAAAAAGCTTCTCTGGATTTGATTCAGAGCATCCTCTAACTCCTATTATCGAAAGTGTACTCGAACGAACAAATCCTAGTTATAAGACAGAAGCTGATATTAAATGGAACTTTACAAAATTCCTTATTGATAGAAGTGGAAATGTCGTGGAACGTTTTGAACCAACTGAGCGTATGGATGTTATAGAAGAAAAAATGAGAGAATTACTTTAAATTTTAAAATCAGAAAGGATGATAATTATGGTATATAACTACACTACAAAAAATACATGTTCTACAAATATTAAACTTGAGTTAGATGGAGACATCGTAAAAAACATTGAATTTACTGGTGGCTGTAACGGAAATTTAAAGGCGATCCAACTTCTTGTACAAGGCTGGACCGTAGAGCAAATCGAAGAAAAATGTCATGGTATTACTTGCGGAAGACGTCCAACTTCTTGTGCTGACCAACTAGCTCTTGCTGTTCGCGAAGCCTATAACGAATCACAGAAAGAATTTGCTGCTGAGTAGTATGTTGTTACTGTTCACACATAACGTTCACAGTAACAGTATGTTAACACTGTCGTCTTAATCTTTAAATCAGCATTGCAATAAAAGAAAAAAGATGGTAAATTTAATTGTATGCAATTTATTAATGATTCAAAAACTATAGTGATACAATGAAACGAATAGATATGGAGTACAATACTATGCAGAATAAATATGATGCTTTAAAATTAGAAAACCAATTATGCTTTCCACTGTATGCCTGTTCAAAAGAAATCGTAAGAAAATACAAACCATTTCTCGATTCCATTGATTTGACTTATACACAATATATTACAATGATGGTATTGTGGGAACACAAACAGATGAGTGTAAAAGAGCTGGGCGAATTTCTCTATTTGGATTCTGGTACATTAACACCAGTTCTAAAGAAATTAGAGCAAAAAGGATACATCACAAGAAGCCGTGATAAACAGGATGAAAGAATTCTAACAGTTTCTTTAACAGACGCTGGTGAAGAGTTAAAAAAAGAGGCTGTTGAAGTCCCTATGCAGATTGGAAAATGTATTAACCTTGCACCAGAAGAAGCTATGACACTCTATCAGCTTCTATACAAAGTATTGAATTCTTGTAACGAGTAACTAACTTCCACTTGCATTCTCCCCCCATCTTGGTATAAGATAATATCATACAAATATATTCTTGCTATAATAGTAAGTTATGTAATGGATTATTTAGATCAGGCAGATTACGAGAAAGGCATGGTTATTACTATGGAACAGAATTTATCCCTATACAAAATATTTAATTGCGTTGCAGAGACTGGCAATATATCACGTGCGGCAAAAGAATTATATATTAGCCAACCGGCTATTAGTAAGGCAATTAGCAAATTAGAACAAAATCTTGAAGTTGTTTTATTTACAAGAAATTCTCGTGGTGTCCATCTAACAGATGAAGGTAAGATGCTCTACGAACATACGAAATCTGCATTTGAAACATTACAGCTTGGAGAAGATACGATTCGAAAAGTTAACGAACTTGGAATCGGTCATATCCGTATCGGTGTCAGTACTACTCTCTGTAAGTATTTGTTGATTCCTTATCTTAAAGATTTTATTATTAAATATCCACATATCAAGATTACAATTGACTGCCACTCAACTTTTCAAACACTTGAGCTACTTGAAAGTCGCAAAATCGATATTGGTCTAATTGCTAAACCAGAACAACTGCGCAATATAACATTCTTCCCAATCGCAGAAATTGAAGATGGTTTTGTTGCAACAAAAACATATATGGATAATCTTAAACTTCGTGAGTCTGAGGATAATTTCGATGTATTCAAGTCTGCAAATTTGATGCTTCTTGACGAAGAGAATATTACTAGAATGTATATTGATAACTACTTCAGAACTTATCATGTAGAAACTAATAGAATTCTTGAAGTAAACGACATCGACTTACTAGTTGAATTTGCAAAGATTGGTCTAGGAGTAAGTTGTGTTATTAAAGATTTCGTTCGTGAAGATTTAAAAAATGGTACTTTAATCGAAGTACCGTTTGTAGCTCCTATCTCCAAACGTCATGTAGGCTTTGCTTATGCAGAGAATGCAGAACCATCGGAATCACTACAGAAATTCATTGATTTCTTTCAAGAGAGAGCATAAAATTATAATATTAATTTGATAAGGACGACGATGCCATTTTGAAGCTCAAATTGACACGCCCTAGGGTCACCCCCCTACTTAATAATTTCATAAGATTTTCATAAGAATAATTCATCAATTCTTTCACATATCTTAAAACATAAACTTTGATTTTGTGGTTTAATAGTATTAGAGCGCATATGAAAATATGCTCTTAGGAATTACGAAACACATTGGTATGTTTTTGAAAGGAATGATATAGTTATGTATATTTATGATACTAAGAAAGAACAGTTTAGCAAGATTAAATTTCTATTTCTAAAGGCAATTGGAGAAGTTATTTTATTCATCGGCATCTTAGCCGGAATTAGTTTTGGAATCGGAAAGTACTTTGGATAACCCCTACACTAATATACTGCCAAGTAAAAAGATTATTTTGAACTTTTTGCTTGGCTCTCTTTTTGCTTTATGCTAAACTTATATAATAAACAATCTATAGGTATAGGAGGTTTCTAAAATGATTGGAATACTTACTTTAAGTTATTATCTTGACAAACAAACATATCAAAATATAAGCCAGAAATATGATTTAACCAAGGAAAACACCAAAAAAGCGTTTGATGAAAATCCAATATTGGGAATTAATTTATTTAGTTTACATTATGAAAGATGGGGAGATGTTTACTTTTTTTATACGACTATTGACTTGAATCGATTGTACAGTGCCAAAAAAGATACCTTTGTTCCCTTTGATAAAATTGATACTGAAACTTTCTGTCAGCTTCTTGCTAAAGCATATCAAAACACCTTTGGACAAGAAATTACTGAGGGGATAAGTAAAAGAGAACACTTCTATTGCACTTATATAGAATATAACGCTCATATAAAGTGTGATGATGCTGATATATTAATGGAAAAATTAAAACAAGGAACTTTCACTGACGAACAACTTGATATAAACTGCTTTCATTCGTATCGTCTTAAAAATGCCTTCATTAGTTTTACAATAAACAAAATTGACAAGCATACAATCCGCTTATGCGCAAAATGCCCTAACACGGCTTTGAAAAAAATATTTAAAATTTCTGGTTCAGATGAAGATGGTAATATTGCACACACAGAATTAAATCAAGTATTAGACAAAGAAACAGCAGCAAATATATTATATAAACAGGTTGTTAAGTTCACCAAACCCCAAACACCTATAGAATTGTCGAAAGAAAATATATTAGCTGCTTTATAAATACCTATTCTTATATAAATCATATCTACATTTGAGGAACTAAGATTTATGACTTTACCAAATCTTATATCCTTCAAATGCAGATGGCAATGCATAGGACTCTTCCACTTCTTTATAAGGAACAATTCTATAACTATTCATACTATTCTCTTTATAATTTGACTCTTCTCTCACAGTAGAGTTATCCACATCTGCATCATCATTCTTCCCAAGTTGTCCACAAAACAGTTCCATTTGTTCACTTTTGGTGAATTTTATGTGGATACCTGTCATGTGCCACTCAATATGGCTAAAGATATGTTTCTTTTCTCCCAAGGATGTCAGCTCTATACAATCAGACTCTTCACTAGAAAAAAACTGTTTTAACATGTCCTGTGCTTTATCTATAGAACTCTTACCTTCTATATTCGGTAATTCCCATAGACCTGCTAACAAACCGCTTTTCGGACGTTTGTGTAATGCTATTTTTCCTTTATATTCAAGTACGAATACTGTTTTATCTTCTATTTTTCTTCCTTTTTTCTTTGGCTTAACTGGAATCTGTGCCTGTAAACCTTTCTTAAATGCGATACACAGATGCATCACTGGACACTTCTCACATAATGGCTTTCCATTTGGTATGCAGACTGTCGCCCCTAGATCCATTAACGATTGATTAAATGCCCCCGCTGCATCTTCGGGTATAATCGCAGCAAAATCTGTTTCCAGTTGCTTCTTAACACTTGCTTTTGTAATATCAGCAAAACTTCCAGATAGACGATGGGCAATTCGAAATACATTACCATCTACTGCTGCTACCGGAATTCCATACGCAATTGAGGCGATTGCACCTGCTGTATAAGTTCCGATACCCGGTAGTTTTAGTAACTGCTCATAGGAATCAGGTACTTTGCCATCATATTCATTAACAATAACCACTGCTGCCTTTTGTAGGTTACGAACTCTTGTATAGTAGCCAAGCCCTTCCCACAATTTCAATATTGTCTCTTCCGATGCATTTGCCAAATCTTCTATTGTCGGTAATGCAGTAAGAAACCTGTCATAATATCCTCTTACTGCTTCTACTCTTGTTTGCTGTAGCATGATTTCAGAAACCCACACATGATAAGGCGTGGGGTCTAATCTCCATGGCAAAATTCTCGCATTTGCTCCAAACCAATCTACAAGATATGGAACAATCTCTTTATATTCATATGATTTATCATCTATTTCGCTCATCTCGAACCTCTTTATCATTCAATTACAACATTTTGTCACCGACTTCTATCTTATGACTTTCCAAGCTTCAACTAACCGCTCAAGAGAAAAGGAAGCATTCGCTGGACTCGTTGACGGAAGTTTAATTATATCACGACCTATCACTGGAAGACAATATTTATTATACAATTCATATGATTTGTTTCCGTTCGCAAAAATATTCTCTACTTTCGAATGTTGCAATATAATTGATAAATCATTCGGTATTACATTCCTAATACTACTGTCACTAGAGCCTGTAATCTCACAGCTTTGAATGACATCCCAAACTGCAATTTTATTCTCTAGCAAAAACTGTGTCTTCTCTTCAATAGAGGAGGGCACATCTGTCTCACAAACATTTGCCAACACCTTCCAAAACCGATTCTGTGGATGATGATAAAAGAACTGCCCTTCTCTTGATTTTACCGAAGGAAATGTTCCAAGAATCAATATATTAGAATCCTCATTAAAAATTGGTTGTATTGGATGAATGATTGTATCAGACATATGTGCCTCCCTTATGATAACTGTAACGCTTTCAGACTTCCTTCTTCCAAGTACAATAAGATACTCTTGAAGAACATCACGTTTTTCTTTTATAATTTACTTCGCTATTTCAAATTCCTGAATTCCCATGAAACCTGGAGCTACTTCATATTTTTCAAATACAACTACAGGATTACCATCTTCATTAACATAAAAGTTTACGTTTTCATCAACGCTAACAAATCCACCCTCTTCTTCTGTAAAATACATGATATTCTCTCCAGCATTCACTCTCTGTTCCATCTCTTCACGAATTGCTTTATTTGCTTTTTCAATATATCCGTCGCCTAAGATATCTTTTAATGTTAACACATCTCCTGTTGTCAAATCAAGCGTATAGAAGAATTGTTCTGTATATGCACTTGCCCAATTTTCATAAGATGTAATCACGATTGAAACCATCTCATTTGTCTCTGTTTTAATTTCATGTGATACATTTGCAACGATACCCTTTTCTGTGAATTCTTCTTCTGTACCACCAGTTGCTATAAACGCCTCTTTATATTCAGCAATATGCTGATTTGCTAACTTAATATGTTCGTCAACTAATTCCCCAATCTCTTTGTTTAAGTCAGCCACAGCCTCTTTCACTTTTTCATTATCTGTCTCTACTTCTATCTGTGCTACATCTGCTCTGATTGTTCTATCCTCATTCGTATCTTCATATGTACGAACGGTCAACACTCTTGCAATTGTTCCAACGACTGGTATCTTCTCAGCCCCTTTTGCAAATGTTTCACTTGTATTAAGTCCAATTACAAACACAGCAAAACATGCTGCAATCCCCACTCCTATACGAACCAAAATCTTTTTTGGCTTACCTGTTTCTTTCGTGTTTGTAGTATCATCCATCGTATTCTTCATACTCCCCATCTCCTTCTCTTTTTGCTCATATTCATGAAACATTTCATTTACCCGATTATGCAATTCCTTTGGTACTGGAATCTGATTATAACTTTGCTTACTTTTATTAAGAATTGCATCTTGAACTCTCTTGTTATCTTTCTTCATTCTCAACCTCCCGCAATGCCTGTTTTAATCGATTTAGCCCTGCATATAATCTTGATTTTACAGTGCTTAGATTTGTCTCAGTTATCTTTGCAATTTCTTTCAGCGAACATTCATTATAAAATCGCAACACAACAACCGTCCTAACTTCATCTGTGAGAGTATCTAAAGCTTGTAATACTGTATCATCCCCTTCTACTCCGTATTCTTGTACGTATGCTTCTTCTCGTATGTTTTCTTCCCCGCAGACAATCTCTTTGGAATTCTTTCTTATAAATCCTAAGCTCTCATTGACAATCACCCTGTAAAAATAAGTGGATAGATACTTCATATTATGTATCTCTTCATAGCACTCAAGTAACTTACATATACTGTTTTGTACAACATCTAAAGCAGCTTCTTCATTCTTTACATAAGAGAATGCCAAACGATAGAATTTCTGTTGATTTGAAATTACATACTCCTTCACTATCTCATATTTTTCTTTATTCATAGAAATACATAATCTCCTTCCTACATCCTTTAGATGATTTTACAGATGCAAAAGTTTTAGAATTTAATACTTTTATAAAAAACTTATTTGCAGAAAAACTCATAGACAATCAATTCAGATAATCTATGAGCTTCTCTTTTTTGTAGTATTTTCCTATATAATTTTTTATATATCATTCAAATAGTTATATAACTCTTCTAATGCTATTGTTGAATGTAAGTCCAAACAAATATTTCCCACTAAATTATAAATATCTATTTGAATATGTTCAAAATTCTCCTTTGCACAGACTGTTCTCAATTCAAAATGTTTTATACATTATACGTTAATTTCAGCCGTCATTCCTAAAAGTTCTTTACTTGCTTCTAACACTGGATTGATTACCTCTGTAATAAATTCTTCTGTTTGCATTGGTGCACAACCAACATATTTGCTTGGATCCATTGTTTTCTTTAGCTCTTCAAGTGACATATTAAATGCTGGATCAGCGGCAATAAGTTCTAACAGATTGTTATCTAAACCATTCTCTTTTACATTCTTACCAGCTTCCATTGATAATAGACGAATCTTTTCATGAAGTTCTTGTCTATCTCCACCAGCTTTAACAGCATCCATCATAATATTTTCTGTCGCCATAAATGGTAGTTCAGACATAAGACGTTTTTCGATAACTTTTGGATATACAACAAGACCATCAACAACATTTAAACAAAGGTCTAGGATACCATCAATTGCCAAGAATCCTTCTGGAATACTAACTCTCTTATTCGCAGAATCATCTAATGTTCTTTCAAACCATTGTGTAGATGCAACCATTGCTGGATTTAATGCATCTGCCATTACATAGTTAGCTAAAGAAGCAATTCTTTCACTTCTCATTGGATTTCTCTTATATGCCATTGCACTTGAACCGATTTGGTTCTTTTCAAATGGTTCTTCGATTTCTTTAAGATGTTGTAGTAAACGGATATCATTCGAGAATTTATGAGCACTTGCTGCAATTCCTGATAATACATTCAAGATTCTTGCATCAATTTTACGAGAATATGTTTGTCCTGAAACAGGATAGCATTCTTCAAATCCCATCTTCTTAGCAATTGTACGGTCTACTAATTTAACTTTTTCATAATCACCATCAAATAATTCTAAGAAACTTGCTTGTGTTCCTGTTGTTCCTTTCGAACCTAGTAATTTCATAGAATCAATTAAGTAATCTAAATCTTCAAGGTCAAGTTTAAATTCCATTAACCATAGTGTTGCTCTCTTACCTACTGTTGTTGGTTGCGCTGGTTGAAAATGTGTAAATGCTAATGTAGGAAGGTCTTTGTATTTCATCGCAAAATCTGCTAATTCTGCAATAACATTGATTAATTTCTTTCTTACTAATTTAAGAGCTTCTGTCATTACGATAAGATCCGTGTTGTCACCAACATAGCAAGATGTTGCACCTAGATGGATAATTCCCTTTGCTTTTGGACATTGTACGCCATATGCATACACATGAGACATTACATCATGTCTAACCAAAGCTTCTCTTTCCTTTGCAACATCATAGTTGATATCATCTTTGTGAGCTTTTAACTCTTCAATCTGCTCATCAGTAATATTCAAACCTAGTTCTTTCTCTGTTTCTGCAAGTGCAATCCAAAGTCTTCTCCAAGTACGGAATTTCATATCTGGCGAGAAGATATATTGCATCTCTTTACTTGCGTATCTTTCAGACATAGGGCTTACATATCTATCATTACTCATGTGTATTTCTCCATTCATTGTTTTTAAGTAACTATTCAGAACTTCTTCCTTCTGCATAATTACGCTTATACTATATAGTAACAAAAATCTTCTTATTCGTCAAAGTCACCGCGAATATTCTCTTTTGGTGGCTCGATTGGATAATCTCCTGTAAAACAAGCACTACAGTATCCCATATTATTTCCTAACAATTCTGCAAGGCGATTCACATCAAGATAGCCAAGTGTATTTGCTCCTAACATTTCGCAAATTTGCTCTACAGTATTATTATGTGCAATTAATTGATCGTCTGATGGGATATCTGTTCCAAAATAGCAAGGGTGCAAGAACGGTGGTGAACTGATTCTAACATGAACTTCTGTTGCCCCTGCATTCTTTAACATACGAACGATTCTCTCGCTTGTCGTACCACGTACAATCGAGTCGTCAATCATAACTACTCTTTTCCCTTTTACAACTTCTTTAAGAACATTCAACTTTATCTTAACACTTGATTCTCTTACACTTTGTTTTGGTTTGATAAATGTTCTTCCTACATAACTATTCTTAACAAATGCCATCCCATATGGTATTCCAGATTCCATAGAAAAACCAAGTGCTGCAGCATTACCCGAATCAGGAACGCCAACAACGATATCTGCATCAACAGGATGTGTCTGTGCAAGAATCTTACCAGCCATAATTCTTGAATTATATACACTCACTCCATCAATACAACTATCTGGTCTTGCAAAATAGATATATTCAAAGATACATCTTGCTGTCTTTTCACTACACATACTTGTGTCGGACTTAATTCCGTCCTTCGTAATCGTTACAATTTCACCTGGCAATACGTCACGTACAAATTCCGCACTTACTGCATCGAGTGCACAAGTTTCTGATGCAAGAATATAACAGTTATCTCTCTTACCAATAACAAGAGGACGAAAACCGAACGGATCTCTTGCTCCAATTAACTTTCTTGGACTCATAATTACTAAGGAATAAGCCCCTTTGATTTTTTGCATTGCATTCTTAACTGCCGATTCCACATCTGCTACTTTCAGACGTTCTCTCGCAATATGATAGGCAATTACTTCGGAGTCAATTGTTGTTTGAAAGATTGCTCCTGTATATTCTAATTCATGACGAAGCTCTAATGCATTAATTAAATTACCATTATGTGCTAACGCCAATGTACCCTTTACATAATTCAAAACAAGTGGTTGGATGTTTTCACTTGTGCTCGCACCTGCTGTTGAATAGCGAACATGTCCAACTCCAATATCACCTTTTAAACCTTCTAAGCTTTCTGGGGTAAATACTTCGTTCACTAACCCCATTCCCTTTACAGAAGATACTTTTCCTTTTGGTCCGTTTGTATCTGATACTGCAATACCGCAACTTTCCTGACCTCTATGTTGTAGGGCAAATAGTCCATAATAGATAGAAGAGGCTACGTCGTTTCCAGCTAGATCATATACACCAAACACACCACATTCTTCATGTAACTCATCTGATATTATACTACTCACTTTGTTTTCACTCATTCTCTAGCCTTCCCTTATCTTAAAGTCCTAATCGTTTAAATACTTCCGCATACGCATCCTCTACGTTACCTAAATCTCTACGGAATCTATCCTTATCTAATTTATCATGTGTTTCACTGTCCCATAGTCTACAAGTATCTGGAGAAATCTCATCAGCAAGAATAATCTCACCGTTACATCTACCAAATTCCACTTTAAAATCAATTAATTCAATTCCACAAGACATAAAATACTTACATAATTCTTCATTTACTTTAAACACAAGTTCTGTTATCTTATCAATCTCTTCACGAGTAGCGATTCCCATTGCAACAGCATAGTAATCGTTAATCATCGGATCTCCAAGTTCATCATTTTTATAACTAAATTCCAAAACAGGAGCTAATAATTTTGTACCTTCTTCGATACCAACCTTCTTAGAAAATCCTCCAGCAGCAACATTTCTTATGATTACCTCAAGCGGTACAATTTCCACTTTCTTAACGGCAGTTTCTCTATCACTAAGTTCTTCTACAAAATGTGTTGGTATTCCTGCTTCTGCAAGAATTTTAAACAAATGGTTACTCATTCTGTTGTTAATAACACCTTTACCAGTGATAGTTCCTTTTTTCAAACCATTAAATGCAGTTGCGTCATCTTTGTAATCTACAATATACACATCTTCCACATCTGTTGTGTAAACCCTTTTAGCCTTACCTTCATAGAGCATTTCTAACTTTTTCATCGTTTGCCACCTATCCTTTGATTCCCTGTTTTGAGATTGCTATTGGTTATCAGTTTCTTTACATATATCTCGCCATGGAGTTACATTTTTTTACAGTTAACCTTATAAAAATATTAATGTAAACATACATTAGCTACTTCTAATTATAAACTTGAGACGAAGATACGCAACATTTTTTTTTAATTTTGTCAAATTACACGAAAAGGAAAGTTTTGATTTTTATTGTTTTGTGTAGATTGATTAATCTCTTAAAAATAATAATAAGGAGTACCTCTCACTTACATAAGCACTCCTTATAATTCAATGTTATTAAATTGTTGTGAACTTATAAACTGTTACGAAATCGTATTCCTCTTCTGCTTTAATAATTGAAGATGGAAACTCTGCTATATTACAAGCATTTGGATAAAATTGTGTTTCAAAACATACACCATCTCTTGCGTTGTATGTAGTTCCTTCTTTGCCTTTTTCTCCATCTAGGAAGTTTGCAGTATAGAATTGCATACCTGGTTTATCTGTATATACTTCCATCTTACGTCCACTTGCTTCATCAATTAATTCTGCTACAAGCTCTACATCTTCTGACTCACGATTTAATACATAATTGTGATCATAACCGCCACCTTGCTTTAATGGTTTGTAATCTGCGTTAATATCTTGTCCTATTGTTTTCACTGTTCTGAAGTCCATAGGTGTTCCTTCTACATCAACAAATTCTCCTGTTGGAATTAAGCTGTCATCTGTTGGCGTGAATTGATTTGCATTAATCCATACTTTATGATTTAATATTGATCCAGATTTATGTCCTGAAAGATTAAAGTAAGTATGGTTTGTAAAGTTTATTACCGTATCTTGGTCAGGTACTGCAAGATATTCAATTACAAGTTCATTCTCTTCTGTTAATGTATATGCTACTGTTACATCAAGATTTCCAGGGAAGCCTTGTTCCATATCTGGACTTAAACGTGAGAATTCAATTGTTAAAGAACCATCTTCTTCATAATACTCTGTTTCATATAGGAATTTATTATAGCTCTTGCTTCCTGAATGTAAGTTATTATTGCCATCATTTTTCTCAAGTTCATATGTTTTGCCGTTGATTGTAAATGATGCATTCCCGATACGATTTGCATGTCTTCCAATAAAAGACCCAAAACCAGGAGCATTGCCTGTGTATTGCTCAAGATTATCATATCCAAGAACTACATCTTCTAATTTTCCTTTTGCATCTGGCACGAATACATTCACAATTGTTGCACCGTAATCACTAAATGTTACTGTCATTCCTGATTTGTTTGTAAGGGTATAAAGACTTGCTGTCTCACCATTGCTTGTTTTTCCAAATACTGTTTTCCTTATATTCATTATACATTCTCCTTTTATATTACTTTTCTATTGCTATTATACATCATTTTATACAAAACTAAAGTCTTTCTTTTTAATAAAACAAATTATTTTATAAATTGCTGTACGATTCTCTCGTATTCACAATTTGGAAGTATTTCTCTTTTTATTATTGTTTTCTGTAGCATCACCTTAATGATATTAACTACATCTGTCATCAGTCCAATTTTCTCGTTTGTCCATTCGGGCTCTGTGTTCTTATCACAAAATGCTATGATAATCGTTTCGTTCCATTCAAATTCAAGCATAATCATCGCCAATGATTTCACTTTCCGGAAATAAAATTGTCCCTGTAGATATTCTGGCATCTCTCCTTGCTGATAGACAACCATACTCCTATGTTTCAATATGTAAAGCAGTTCTTCACATTCTTTTAGATTGATTTGCTCACGGACTTGTGTTATCTTACGATTTTCTTCCCCATTTGTACTCCACTCAAATAGCTTCTCATAATAATCTTCTTCGCCAACTTGGTGAAATAGTAACGTCTCTCCAACATCTATATATTGTGTAAGATTACGAATAATCTTATTCAATCCACTATGCCAATCGTCTTCTGTCAATGCAATTTCTAATTCCTTGTTTAAAAACTCACTTTTTCTTTGCTCTATTCTAAGTTGAAACTCTGCACTCTCACGTCGGTCTTTCTCTCTAAGCATCTCTATATTCATTTCTACCGAAGAACATAGTTTTTCTATTACATCGTTTAGAAATAGAAGTACTGGTGAATCTGATGGCATCTCCTCTTTTGACAATACATTAAATACTCCAATACATTTGTCTTCAATACGAAACGGAACGGCATACACATAGATTTTTCTTTTTTTATCGTATATATAATTTGACTCTTTGTCTCTTACTAGTTTATACAGACTACGAAAGGCATCTCTTCCTTCTTTTCCTTCATAGTATTGATAAACCTCCTCTTCTATAAATGGGTGTCGCATTATCTTACAGAGTAATTTTCCTACATAATCTGTTATTACACAACTTATGTTCATCATATCGGAGAAATTTTTCGTCGTAGTCAATATTTCTTCCAGCTTAAACAAGTCTGTAAACCGTACTAATTTAATTGGAATCTCTCCCTTTTTAATCATCTCCAACTTTGTTTTTGCAATATCCTTACTAATTTCTAGTTCCTTTTTCAGTGTTTTAACTTCTGTTATATCGCTTAACATTACATCGATATACGAATACTTCACTGGATCTTTCTCTGAACTCATATAGACACATGTACTCTTTACCCATATTGGAGTTTCGTCTGCTTTTCTAATTCGATACTCCATCACAAGGCTTCCCGCTCCTTGTTTCTTTACACTCATAAACTCTCGTAACACCAATCGCAAATCCTCTTTCACTATCAGCTTACGAAAATTTATTTTCCTCACATAGAAGTCCTTACTTGTATAGCCTAACTTTTCAATGTTAGGGGTCACATATTCTACTGACCATTCCGAATCGGTACGAACTCGTAGAAATATTGCATCATTGGCTACTAATAACTTTGTAAGTCTGTTTTTTTCCGATTCAAGCCACTCTAGTTCCTCTTCCAATTCTTTTTTGCCAAGTACTAATTGATAATTCCCTAGTATCCCTGTTACTGTTCCATTTCTGTTTATAATCGGAATACGACTTGTATTAATAAACTTTTCTGTTCCATTTTTATACTGAATCAACTGTAATACATTCCAACTAGGCTCTTTTGTATTAAGAATCTCTATCTCTTTCTCCATTAGCATATCTTTGCTAATCCTATCATAAGAGCTTTCGATTTCATCACAGTTAATCTGTCTTTTCCTTACATCTTCATAATAAAAATAATTTGCGCCTTTTAATTTTAACTTCTTATCCTTCCAGAAAAATCTAGGCACATGGTTGCTTGATTTATCTGTAAAGCTTTGATTCTCTGTATAGTCTAGCAATAGTATTATAATATGCTTTCCATCAAGCTCTATCGAATTAATCTCTATATCAACATTTACCTCTTGATTTCCAAACACTGCGGCTACATTAAACAGCAATTCGCTTTCCTCGGCCATAACTTGTTGTCTTATCTGCTTTCTTAATTTTGTATTTGGCATATACTTTAGCATTTTCCCATTTGGGACTAATATATTTTTTGCATTCTCATTAATAGCAATGATTCTGTATGTCTCATATGTATATATTACTACTGGAAATGAAATTCCATCTATTAGCTGTTGGTATTTCAATTTTTCGTCAATTCTCACTCTTTATGTCTCCTTAAATCATCTTCTTATGTTTGTAATGTCATGCTTCATGTTGTTTCTTTATAATCACAAAATCCACACGACTTCTTAGTTGCCAAACAGTAGCAACATGGATTGTTAAATCTATTCCTGCACTCCTCTGTCATTGATTTTAACTCCACAACAAAACCACAAATTGTATTCTCTGGTGTAAACTGATTCTTATCACTAAGAACAATTCCCATCTTACTACCATTAAGCAACTCATATAATTGTCTATTTTCCATTAAATCTATTCCAAAATATCCTGGCCCTAACACGGGTGTAAACACACCTCTATCGTCCATTTCCTCGCTTACCATATATTTATCTACTAAATCATCACGACAGCCTTGCAAAGCAGCATATATCCACATTGTCTCGTAATACTGACTTAGTAAATTCGCTTGTAGCTCTTTCTCTTCCCCCTTATCAACCGTAATAAGAAATGCCATTACCGACATTGCATCATGAAAACAGTCGTTTGCAAATACTTCGCCCTGAATACTAACTTGACCAATTGAAATCCTTGTATTACTAATTTTGAATTCTTGAGATGTATATACTTTAGATGCACTTGTAATCTTGCATGTTTTATTTAACTGTTGGAGAACTTCCGAGGCTGATTTTTTTTCTTCCTCATCCAAAAGTTCATTTCCCTTTATTTTATTAAAATATTTCTCAATATTATATTTGTTTAAATCTTCTACTGCCAATCTCATTATGTATTTGTTTCCTTCCTGAATCCTATGAACCAAAAAAAACTGCCTCTTATTAGTAACAACTAATTCCGAGGCAGTTTCTTTACAATTTAATACATTAAATCGTGTAGGTAATCAATTCATTAAAACAATATAGCTATTTCTGTATAAAAATTAAATAATTTATATATTAGAAATAAGGTACACTGATTAAACTGCTTTGATTATACTCTTGTAACATTTGTTGCTTGTGGTCCTTTTGCTCCGTTAGAAACTTCAAATTCTACTTCTTGTCCTTCTTCTAAAGATTTGAAACCATCCATGTTAAGACCAGAGTAGTGAACGAATACATCGTTACCTTGTTCATCAGAGATGAAACCAAAACCTTTTTGATTGTTAAACCATTTAACTGTACCTTTCATAATTCAATTCCTCCAAAAACAAATAATAATATGTTGCATCTTGCAACCAGTCATATCATAACATTTTTTCTAAAGATTGTCAATGCATTTTTCATTCAATAGCATAAATAGGTCTTAATACTCATAAAAGTAGGTAATATGTCGCAAATTGTGTGACATTAATTCAGAATCGTTGCAATAAGCACACTCAACTCTATATTATTAATGCAACAGAGTAAGGCAACTAATTGTTGCTTCACGAAAAAGCCACGTTTTGTTGCTTTTAAAGCCTTTTTCATATTAAATTGGTATAATAGGGTAAGTCTTGTATTACTAATCTAGGAGGAATATATGACATCGGATAACTTATCGCTCTCAGAAAAACTCAGAGAATTGCGTATTACACATGGATATACCCAAAAGTATATCGGCGTTTACCTTAACATTACAAGACAAGGGTATGCGCATTACGAAAAAGGTGGACGTACACCAGATAACCAAACGTTATTGCAACTTGCTGCTCTATATAATTTAAATATAGATGAATTAATAAACACAAATCTTATTACGAGTACGCTTCATGAAGAAACACCCTATTCTACAAATGATCGCTCAAATATAGAAAAATCTAAAATGAGAACTTCCGTTCAACCTAGTAATTCTATCGAACATAGTCTATTGCAGAATTTCAGACAACTTCCACCCCACATACAACTAGATATACTTGAGTATGTTAAATACCGACTCTCTAAGTGTCCAAAGCAATAGATTTTTTCTCTATTGCTTTATTTTTTTATCTTTTGCCTTACTTTATTATTACATAGGCAATTATTATGCAAATCTGTAGCAACAAAATCGCTGGCATCCCTATTGTAAATGTTTTATGCTTTGTCTTATGTCGAAACTGTTTCATTCCTAATATGCTTCCTATACTTCCACCTATAATTGCTATAAAAAACAATGTCTTTTCAGGTATTCTCCAATCCTTTTGCTTTGCCCTTCTTTTATCAATTCCCATACTAACAAAGCCTGCTATATTCATTATAACAAGATACGCACAAATTCCCGCTATCACATACGTATTAACCCCTTCTACAATGTCCATTATGTACCTTCCTTCTACAAGAAAAGAACGCGTTGAACATTTTCATCATCGCGTCCTTTTTTCTTGGTTCTATGTTCTATTCTTCTGTAGCTGCTTCTTCTACTTCTGAAATTTCAATTCCTAATTCTACTAATTGTTTCTCTTCTACGATATTTGGAGCGTCTGTCATTAGACAAGAAGCATCTTTTACTTTAGGGAATGCAATTACATCACGGATACTCTCTTCTTTCGCCATAAGCATAATCATACGGTCTAAACCATAGGCAAGTCCTGCATGTGGTGGTACACCATATTTGAATGCATTTAGCAAGAATCCAAAGCGATCATAGGCATCTTCCTTGCTGAATCCTAATACTTCAAACATCTTCTCTTGAATATCATTTTGGAAGATTCTCACGCTACCGCCACCGATTTCTGTACCGTTTAATACGATATCGTAAGCTTTCGCTCTAACTTTACTTGGATCAGTATTTAATAATTCAAGATCTTCTTCCATTGGCATTGTGAAAGGATGATGTTTTGCTACATATCTTTCTTGCTCTTTTGAATACTCAAGTAATGGGAACTCTGTTACCCATAAGAAGTTATATACGTTCTTATCAAGTAAATCTAAGTTTCTTGCAATTTCAAGACGTAAATTTCCAAGTACATCAAACACAACATCATCTACATCTGCTGCTAATAATAATAAGTCTCCTGGTTTACCTTGCATTGCATCTACTAATGTTGCTAATTGTTCTTCTGTCATAAACTTAGCAAAGGAAGATTTGTATGTTCCGTCTTCATTGATTGAAAGATAAGCAAGACCTTTTGCTCCAAAACCTTTTGCAAATTCTACTAAGGCATCAATCTTCTTACGAGGCATTGCACCTTGTCCATCTGCATTGATACCTCTTACAGAACCACCGTTCTCAAGAGCACCTGTGAATACTGCAAATCCACAGTCTTTCACTACATCTGATACATTCTTCAATTCCATACCAAAACGTAAGTCTGGTTTATCTGAACCGAAACGATCCATAGCTTCTGCATATGTCATTCTACGGATTGGTAATTGAACATCTACATTGATTGTTTCTTTGAATAATTTTTGTAATAATCTTTCGTTTACAGCGATTACATCATCTACATCTACGAAAGATAATTCCATATCGATTTGTGTAAATTCTGGTTGACGATCTGCACGTAAATCTTCATCACGGAAACATTTTACGATTTGGAAGTAACGGTCATATCCAGAACACATTAATAATTGTTTGAATAACTGTGGTGATTGTGGCAATGCATAGAAGTTACCTGGATGAACACGGCTAGGTACAAGGTAATCTCTCGCACCTTCTGGTGTACTCTTTGTAAGCATTGGTGTTTCAATTTCAAGGAATCCTTCTTCTGCTAAGAATTGTCTTGTTAATGTAGCCACATTACTTCTCATAATAAGGTTTCTTTGAAGGTCTGGTCTTCTAAGATCTAGGTATCTATATTTAAGACGTAAGTCTTCTTTTGTATTGCTTTCTTCCTCGATTGGAAATGGAGGTGTTTCTGCTTCTGAAAGGATACGAAGCTCTGTTGCACGAATCTCAATCTCTCCAGTTGCCATATTCTCATTCACAGCACCAGAACGTGCTTCTACTTTACCTACAACAGCAATAACGAATTCACTTCTTAACTTGCCAGCTTTATCAAATCCTTCTGTTCCTATATCGTTTTCATCAAATACAATTTGAAGAAGACCAGAACGATCTCTTAAATCTACGAATATTAAACTACCTAAATTTCTTCTTTTTTGTACCCATCCCATAGCGGTTATCGTTTCACCAATATTCGCTTTCGATACTTCTGTACATCTATGAGTTCTTGATAACCCACGCATTGACTCTGCCATGTTGAATCCTCCATATATTTTTATATCTTTTTACAATCGTATTTTCTAAAATGTATTCATTCAAAGTAATACTACAGATACTTATTGAAAATATGCTTCTATCTTATCAAGTTCAACCTCAACTTGCTCATGTGTTTCCATGTTTTTAATTGTTGCTTTTGCATTCGCAATTTCATCTGCACCGATAATTACCGTGTTCTTCGCTCCAATTTTATTCGCATACTTCATCTGTGCCTTTACGCTTCTGTCCATATAATCTGTCTCAACAACAACACCTGCACTACGTAATGTATTCACGATACGATATGCTGCTGCTTTCGCTTCTTTACCAAGAATACCCACATATAATTCTGGTACAGTTTCTGGTGCAAGTTCTACTTCTTCTTTCTCAAGGAAATAGATAATTCTTTCAATACCCATACCAAATCCTACACTTGGAATATTCTGTTTTTCATCTATCTCATGAACAAGATTATCATATCTTCCACCTCCACATAATGTGAAGCCATCTTCGTTAACAAATTCAAATACTGTCTTTGTATAGTAATCAAGTCCACGAACGATTCCTGTATCGATTTCATATGGAATTTGAAGCTCATTTAACAGGCTCTGTAATTCTTCAAAGTGTTCTCTACATTCGTCATCAAGATAATCAATTGTTCTTGGCGCATTGCATACAATTTCCTTACATGCTGGTACTTTACAGTCAATAACACGAAGTGGATTCTTTGTCATTCTCTCAAGACAAGTTGGGCATAATTTGCCTTTGTGTTGCTCAAGATACGCAAGGAGTGCGTCATTATATGTTTTACGGCAATTTGAACAACCAATACTATTAATGTGCAATTTCGCATTTTTCAAACCGATTTCTTTAATAAATGTAGTAATTAATGTAATTAACTCCACTTCTGCAAGCGGACTCTTAGAGCCTACGAATTCAACACCAAATTGGTGATGTTGACGTAAACGACCACTTTGTGGTTGCTCATAACGGAACGCTGGTGTTACATAGAATAATTTTGTTGGGCCACTCTCTGCATATAGATTGTTCTCTAAATAAGCACGAATTGCACCTGCTGTACCCTCTGGTTTAAGGGTAATACTTCTGTGTCCCTTATCTTCAAATGTATACATTTCCTTTTGAACAACATCTGTTGTTTCTCCAACGCCACGTTGGAATAACACGGTATGCTCAAACACTGGAGTAATAATTTCCTTAATATTATAAGTCTTGCATAACTTTCTAGCTAACTCTTCAATTAACGTTCTTTTGTGCATATTACTGCCATACCAATCGCCTGTACCTTTTGGTCTTTGTGTAATCATATGGTGCCTCCCTTATTTCTAAAAAGCAGATATCGAAACCTGCTACATAATTAATTTTAATTTTTGTTGCTTATTATTATTATTCTCAATAATCGCCTTCACTTTCTCAAATTCAGGCGAATGAACTAATTCTAGGAACGCTAAGAAAATCTCCATATCAAAATTCTTAACTTCATCAATCATTAATTCCACTGCTGCCTCTATCTCAAATGCTTTTCTATATGGTCGTTCTGAAATCAATGCAGCAAACACGTCACAAGTGCGAAGAATCCTAGCTCCAATAGGAATGTCATAAGACTTTAGATTATCTGGATATCCTGTCCCATCAAAATTCTCATGGTGATGATAGATTGCTTCTAAAATTGTAGGTGATAAATCATATTTGTTAAGTATATCATAACTAAATTCAGAATGCATCCGCACATATTTCATTTCTTCAATTTGCAAAACATTCTTTCCTCTGCCATAGAGATATTTGCTAAGACGCAATTTACCAATATCATGTAGTAAACCTGCCTTCGCCATCTCGTAGCAGTATATATCATCTTTATTTAGCTTTTCAGCCAAAAGCCTTGCCAAATTACTAACAATAATACCATGCTTTAAACCCTCAACCAAATCCTCATTCGCTATGTCTAGCATTTCTCCGTTATACGGAATATCATCAACAGTTAGTAAATCAACCATTCTTCGCACCTCTTTCTCAATTCATGGCCAAGACCAATTAGCGTAGTTGTTCTGCGTTCTCAGAAAGCACTTTTTCTTTCCTTGCAATCATCTCATCCACTCTTGCTATATAGTCCGTTACGCTCTTAACATTCTCCGCACGCTCAATTCGATACCCATCAGGAAAAACAAATTTTGAAGCTGCTCCTGCACCAAGAGCAAGTATTGTTTGTTTTTCTTCCATTATGAGAATGTTATAGATTCCTTCTTTTCCATCTCTTGCATATCCTATGTTTTCAAGATTTTCTGCCATATTCTTCTGTCTGTACAAATAGTATGGTTGATAGTTTGCTCCTTTTGTATATTTAAAACAGACATCAAGCATACCTGATACATCTTTTGCTTCCAATCCTTTGTATTGATCTTTGTAAATGTTTAAATTTGCAGCACGTTTTATCGCCAACGTGTGAACCGTCAAACTATCTGGAGAAAGAATATCTATTTCTTTTAATGTGTTTTGGACATCTTCTTTGCATTCCCCTGGCAAACCGATAATAATATCCATATTAATATTATTATGACCTTCTTCTCTTGCCATTGCAAATGCTTCCCTAATTTGATCAACCGTATGCTTTCTTCCAATTAAGTCAAGAGTCTCTTGCTTCATTGTCTGCGGATTGATTGATATTCTTGTTACTCCTTGTTCTTTCAGAATTCGAAGTTTCTCTCTTGTAATGCTATCTGGTCTTCCTGCTTCCACAGTAAATTCTTTCACGTATGTAAAATCAAGTTCTTTATGAACCTTTATCAATAGTCGCTCTAGTTGTTGTTCATTCAATGTTGTTGGCGTACCGCCACCTAGATATACTGTTGTTAATCGCTTATTCGGACATGCATTCTTTGCATATTCTATCTCTTTGAATAGTGCTTCAACATAATCGTCTACTAGATTCGAAAACTTTTCCAATGAATAAGAAGCAAACGAACAATACAAACATGTACTTGGACAAAACGGTATTCCAATGTAGATGCTATAACCATTCTTGTAATCAATCTCTTCTAAAATCCTATATTCTCTTGTAACAATATCCATACACAAATCTGTCTTCTCTTTACCACAAAGATACTGCTCATGCATAAATGTTTCAATTTCATCGATTGCTTCCTTCTGCTCTAACTTCTCCATCGCTAACTTAGTTGGGCGAATCCCTGTTAGCGTTCCCCATTGTAGGGTTCTGTTTGCCACTTCTGATAATACGCTGTATAGTAAGCGTTTCAATACGTTCTTTTTATTCCTGCGTTCCTCATTCTCAACAGTATCTGACTTCACTAAGATAGGTACTCCATTCTCATTGAATGAAATACCTATTTGTTTCTTGTCATACGATACCTCTAACACACGTTCTGCTTCTTTTTGATTATCAAATGTGATATCTTCTTTCGGAAAGAATGCTTTTGTTAGTGATTGTATATCATATTCAAAATCTATATTCGTTAATTTTATCTGTATCATTATTTTACACCCATCTGCACCAAGCTGGCAAGCCTGTTTGCGTATAATTTTGTTACTATTCGCTGCACTCACAAAAAACTTGCGCGATATTGCATGTGATCAGTAACTATACTTTACCCCTCCAAATATGGATTGTATTTTCTTTCATATCCCATTGTTGAAGTTTCACCATGTCCTGGTAGTACAATTGCTTCCTCTGCTACTTGTTTTAGCTTCTCTGTTACAGAATGAATCATCTTGCTTGTACTACTTGTAGGTAAATCGGTACGCCCAACTGTTTCGCGGAACAGTGTGTCGCCACTTACAAGAACATTCTCTTCTTTAAAATAATAGCACATACAGCCCTTTGTATGCCCTGGCGTTGCAATCGCTTCCATCGCAAAACCTGCTAACGTAACTTTTTCACCATCACGCAAATAGTTGCTAGCATCAAACGAAAATGTAGTTCCAAGATGACTTGTTGATAAATTCAGACTACCATCTAATAAAACATCTTGCTCTTCCTCGTTCGCATATACAGGAATCCCATATGCACTTGCAATATCTTTCACAGCTAGTATATGGTCGAAATGCCCATGTGTTAATAGGACTGCTACTGGCTTTAAGCCATCTGTTTCTATCTTTGTCTCAATAACCATTGCTTGATCACCTGGATCAACGATAATACACTCTTTTGAATCTTCATTTATTAATACATAGCAGTTCGTCCGAATAGGACCAACAACACATGTGGAAATCTCCATATTACCTGCCTTCATTAATCTAATACCTGCTTTCTATCATTAACCTGTTGTTCTCTCTACATCAAGTACACTTTCAATATTACGTATCTTGCCTACAATAATCTTTAATTGCTCTACGCCATGAATATCAAAAGCTACATTAATTGTTGCTGTTCCTTGCTTACTTGTACGAACCGTCATGGAAGTAACATCAATTTTGTTTTCCGTAAAAACTTTGGATACATCTAAGAGTACACCATTTCTATTGTTCGAATAAATCTTAATCTCTGCCGTGTATAATTCATTCATTCCCTTGTCTGTTGCAACAGACCATTCTGCATCAATCAATCGTACTCTATCTTCTTCTGGCAGATTCATAACATTGATACAATCCGTTCTATGAATTGACACTCCACGACCACGAGTAACGAAACCGATAATTTCATCCCCTGGAACAGGAGAGCAACATTTTGAGAAACGTACTGCAACATCATGGATTCCTTCAACAACAATACCATTCTTGGATTTTGCAACCGCTGCCGGTCTACTATCCTTTACTTCTGCTATTGTCTCAAGTACTTTCTCATCTGTAATTTCTTTTTTGTCTTTTTTCTTTTTCTCTTCGATTAATTTATTGACAACCTGACCTTCTTTTAATCCACCATGGCCAACTGCTGCATACACGCTGTCCCAATCACGAAAACCGTATTTTCTCATTGCTTTTGTCATAAATTCGGTTTTCAGAAGATCACTTAATACAATGTTTTTATTCTTACAGTACGTAACAATCATTTCTTTACCACGACTGATATTATCATCCTTCAATTCCGCCTTGAACCACTGATTAATCTTGTTCTTTGCCTGTGTGCTCTTAACAATACTTAGCCAGTCACGACTTGGTCCTCTTGAATTTTGTGATGTAATAACTTCGATACGATCTCCATTTTGAATCTTATACTCAATTGGTACAAGTCTGCCATTCACTCTTGCACCAACCATTTTATTACCTACCGCACTATGAATGCTGTAAGCAAAATCGATTGGTGTAGAACCATTTGGCAGATTCTTCACATCACCTGTAGGGGTAAAACAATATACACTTTCAGAGAATAAATCAAGGTCACTCTTTAGCAAAGTAAGAAACTCTTTATTATCCGACATCTCTCTTTGCCATTCAAGAATCTGACGAAGCCATGTAAGTTTCGCCTCTTCCGTATCTCGTGTGTTTTTACCTTCTTGGTTTTCTTTGTATTTCCAGTGGGCTGCAATGCCGAATTCAGCAGTACGATGCATCTCATACGTACGAATCTGTACTTCGAATGGTTTTCCTTCTGGCCCTATTAGCGTAGTATGAAGTGACTGATACATATTTGCTTTCGGCATTGCGATATAATCCTTGAATCTGCCTGGTATTGGCTTATACATCTCATGAATAACACCAAGTGCCGCATAGCAATCCTTCACCGATTCCACAACAATACGAACAGCAAACAAGTCATAGATTTGCTCAAGTGTCTTGTTCTGATTCACCATCTTCTTATAGATACTAAAGAAATGTTTTACACGTCCGTCAATCTTTGCTTCTATATTTGCTGAATGAATATGGGTTTTCACTTCTGTAACAATGGCTTGTATGAAGGACTCCCTTTCACTTCTCTTTGTTGCAATCTTTTGAATCAAACCTTGATAGACTTCTGGTTCTAAGTACTTTAAAGATAAGTCATCTAACTCTACTTTTATCTTAGATATACCTAATCTTTGTGCAAGTGGCGCATAGATATCCATTGTCTCACGAGCTTTTTCTTTTTGCTTTTCTGCTCTCATATACTGAAGTGTACGCATGTTATGCAAACGGTCAGCTAACTTTATTAGAATAACACGGATATCCTTTGCCATTGCAAGGAACATCTTGCGCAGATTCTCTGCCTGTATCTCTAATTTATCTTTTGAATAGTTCAATTGCGTCAACTTTGTAACACCATCTACTAATAACGAAACCTCTTCACTGAATTGTTCCGTAATCTCTTCTGTTGTCAGCACCGTATCTTCCACTACATCATGAAGAATTCCTGCAACAATAGTTTCTTTATCAAGCTCTAATTCTGCTAATATGATTGCTACACACAACGGATGAATAATATAGGGTTCTCCCGATTTTCTCTTTTGGTCTTTATGTGCATTAAAGGCTAACGTATATGCCTTTTCAATCATGGAAATATCCGCAGAGGGATGATAGCTTTGTATTGTCGTTATTAATTTATTATACAACACTTCTGGTACTGTAAAATCCGCTGGCGCTGTAATATCTGAAAAATCATCATTTACAATATTCACATCTGCTTGTTGCTGTTTACTATCCATGAAATCACCACCTATTCCTGCGTCATAATTCACTCTACGATCTTATTTTAAATAATTATAAAGAAAACAATTCAAAAAATCAACAAAATAATAGAATATTGTCACCCATTATTAAAAAAGTGAGCCACGGCTCACTTCTTCAATCGGCAAACGCTGTCTAATTGACTTTATTTACCTTCATATTTAATAACAGATACGACATCGTATCCGTCTAATTTCTTTCTTCCTTCTAATCCTTCTAATTCCATTAAGAACACAATACGAACTACTTCTCCGCCTAGTTGTTCTACTAACTTAGTAATTGCTTCAATTGTACCACCTGTAGCAATTAAGTCATCAATTATTACTACTTTTTGTCCTGGTTTAATAGAATCCTTGTGAAGTTCAATTACTGCTGAACCATATTCAAGATCATACTCCATCTCTACTGTTTCACGAGGTAATTTTCCTTTCTTTCTAACTGGTACAAATGCTTTATTCATATTATAAGCAACAGGAACACCAAATATAAATCCTCTTGATTCTGGTCCAAGTACAACATCAAAATCAACATCCTTTAACTCTTCCATAATCGCATCAATCGCTAATTTTAATCCATCACGGTCTTGTAGTACACTTGTTACATCTCTAAATATAATACCTTCCTCTGGGAAGTTTTCTATACTTACTACGTAATCTTCTAATTTTTTCATTCCTGTTCCTCCATCTATCACTAAACACGTTCTTTTTCAACAAGATATTATTATAACACTGCCTATTCTTGTTGGCAAGCCAAAACATCTTCGTTTATTGAATTCCTTGAATTATAATCTGTGGCGTTTTCATCCCATTATATTCATTAATGTTTGGATAATATACAACAGATACTTTGATATCATTGGGAATGCCCTTATACAACTTATCAACTTCATTATTACCATATTTATCAATTAGATATTCATTGAATTGATCGATTTGATTAAAATATAAAGCATCCATTCTCTTTCCGTATTGATTCTCCACTTTTAACTTCAGTGTATTACGGTTCTTTCCAAGTATATCAGCTTTGATTATTGATAAATCTTTTTCTGCAAATACTGGTTTCTCATTCCCTTTTCCAAATGGTTCAAGTAACTCAAGTTCCTCTACAAGCTCTTCCTTCACATAACCAAGTGGCATTACTACATCAATGGAAATCTTGTTAATAAAATCATCTTCTACAAGTATTGTACGCTCATTTAGCGCGTTACGCAATGGTTTTATATTCTCTTCTTCTAGAGACAATCCTGCTGCCATTGGATGCCCACCAAACTTCCCCAAATACTCTTTGCATTTTGTTAATTCCTCAAACATATTATATTGCTCTATAGAACGTGCAGAACCCTTAACTCCTTCGATTGCCTTTGTTAGTACAATCGCTGGCTTATGATATCTCTCACGAAGTCTTCCTGCAATAATTCCAGCTAGACTTTCATGACAATCTGGTAAATACACTACTAATACCTTATCGTTTATCAAATCTGTCGTTTCGATCATCTCAATTGCTTGTTCGACACCTCTTGCTGTCATATCTTTACGCTTATCATTTAACTCTTTTAATTGTATTGCTATCTGTCTAGCTGTTTCGCCATCCTGTTCCAGTAATAGTGATAGACCAATCTTTGCTGTTTCAAGACGACCAGAAGCATTCAGGCAAGGACCAATAATAAAACCAAGGTGATACGCTGATAACTTATATGTATTGATTTGATGAAGCTCTATTAATGCTTTCAATCCCTTATTGTCAGTTTTCTTTAGTAATTCCAAACCATACTTAACAATAACCCGATTCTCATCAACTAAATCCATAACATCACATACCGTCGCTATCGCAGCATATGCTAGTAACTCCTCAACCTCTCTTTTATCCACAGAAAACCTCTCATATAAGACTTCTATCAACTTATATGCCACAACTGCTCCACAGATTGCAGAAAACGGATACTTGCAGTCATGTTGCTTTGGATTGACAATCGCATCTGCAGGTGGCAACACATCTGTTCTCACACCATCTTCCTCTACAAATGGAATATCATGATGGTCTGTTATAATAAATGTCATACCAATCTCTTTCGCATATCGTGTCTGTTCAATTGCTGCGATACCATTATCACAAGTAATAATAGTATCAATCGAAGCTTCTCTCGCCGCCTCTATAATATTTATATTAATACCATATCCATCTTTCATACGCTCTGGTATCTCGTAGTCTACATTAGCGCCAACACGTTGTAGTGCTGTATATAGCAAGAATGTCGATGCAACACCATCAACATCATAATCACCAACAATTCGAATACGTTTGTTCTCTTTTATCTTTTCCTCTAAAATCTCACATGCATAATCCACATCTTTTAATTGATGTGGATTATGCATAGTATCTATACTTGAATGCAGATATGTATGAATATCTTTACTTTCAACAATATCCCTATTCACTAGTAATCTTGCCAATACTTCACTTATGTGATTCTCATTTGCAATTTTAGCAAAGTCTTCTTTTTTGTTTTTTAAAAACCATTTTTCTCTCAATTTTCTTTCAATCCTATTCACCATTATAATTATAGATAAAATTCTGTAATGCATCTATATTTGTCTGCATATCAGGAACTAAAACAGCCATGCCATTAATTCTTTGTTGTGTATAAGAATTATCAACAGGTATTCTCATCTGGTCAATCTCTGTTGTTCCAAGCATAAGAACCGATTGCATATAAGACAGAATCTGATCGTTCGTTAAATCGGTTGATATGCAAGGCATAATCTCCTCGGCTAACGCTATTAATTCCGATAATGACATAGATTTCGCTTCTGTAAATATTGCCTGCAGCACTTTTCTTTGTCTTTGCGTTCTTCCAAAGTCACCTTGAGCATCTTGACGTATTCTTGTATAAGCAAGTGCCTGTGCTCCATTCATAATATTCGTCCCTGGCTGCAACTCTAAGACAGAACCTTTCTTATATGCTGTTGTTAGATACTTATATTCCGCATCTGTCAATTTAATCTTAACACCACCTATTGTGTTAATTACTTTCTTAAATGCGGAAAAGTCAACTACTGCATACCCATCTAATCGTATACCAAAATTAGATGCTATTGTTTCATACATTAAACTAACTCCACCAAAGGAATACGCCGCATTAAAACGGTTCTCTCCATTTCTAGGTATTGTTACATACATATCTCTCATTAGTGATGTCAATTTTAATCTTTTATGTTTTAAATCTAATGTGGCAATCATTGCTGAATCCGATCGTCCTGTTTGTGTCCACGTCGCTCGTTTATCACTTCCTACTAGAAGAATATTAATAATTCTATCGTCTTCTACTAAGCTCACATCATCTAAATTAACTGATGACAATGCCACACCACCTTGTCTATCCAGACCATCTAACACACCATAAATCTTAATCTTTGCCTCTGCTAATAAAAATCCTGTTATCGCTGACAATAACAGCAATCCTATAAACGCAACTTTATGAAGAGGACTCTTCTTTCTTTTTCTCGCCATGTAATCCCCTCCTTGTTAAATTACAAGTAATAATCCTATATTCCTTGGAAGACCCGATTTTCTATATCCATAACAATACATTGCGTAGCGACGATATAGCCAACTCCTTGTATTCAAATACGCAAATCGTTCTACCAGTTTTCTCTGTCTTTTTTTCATTTGTTCCCCGTATATCTCTAAAAACTCTTCTGCTTGTCTCATACTAGCATCTATCACTTCTTTTTGTGACTTCAGGTTTTCCATTCTCTGTTTTATATAAGAGCTATACTCTTGATTACCAATTACATTATTCTCATGTTGACGATATAGAATTGTTGCCTTCTCTATATATCCAATCTTACCAAATGCCGCTGCAACAAGTGCAATCCACCAATCATGTACTCTTGCCTTCTTAGGAATCGTAGTTATCTTTTTCTTTAACGCTTCATTCATCATCATCGTACAGCCAATTAGCTTATTCTCCATTAATAAATGCGCCAAATCCAGCCTAGTTATATTCAAATGATTGGAACGATGGAAGGACAGGCTTATTAGATTAAGCTCAGAATCAACAACTATTGCATCTGTAAATACTACTAAAGGCGTATCTTTTCCGTATATACGCTCCATCTCTTTCATCTTCTTTAACGTTGCTTCTATCTTATCCTTGTTCCAATAATCATCTTGATCACTAAACATAACATACTCTGCCGTACTCGCTTGCAATCCTTCAAGAAAATTTCTTGTACACCCTTTATTCTCTATATTCTTCTTATACGTAACTTTCTCCCCATATCTTTCTATCATTACGCTCAGAATATCTGTCATAGCAATTGACGTTCCTATCTCTCTTGCATCATCATATATCGTCAATTGAATATCTTCGTATGTGTTCCTCATGATTGATTCAATCTGTTGTTTTATATACTTTTCTCCATTGTATGCTGCCAATACTATCTCAACCATTGATGCCTCCGACCTTTCTAATCCCCTTACTTGTTCCACTTACTTCTTCTTACACTTGTCCCAATAAGTTTTATTCATACTGAATCTTCTTACTGTCTTATCTGATAGTTTTTCATACTGTAATCCTGCTCTATAACCAAGAAACTTGAATCCACTCTGCATTACTAAATCAGGAATCAAATAAAACTTTCCTTTTTTTATTAAATGCTGTTCTGTTTTTATTACAAGATCAATCCCCTCTGATTCTGACTTTATATTCTCAAATATCTCTCGATACTGTCTCTGCGAAACTCCTAAGTCAAAATTACGTGTAAACTGCTCACGATATGTGTATTTGTGAGAATGTATTACTCTTGCATCCGCAGCATATGCCACTGTATAATCATTCTGAATTATCTTAGATGCAAAAATCATATCCTCGTTAAATATTGTTTGTGTAACAAATCCGCCTAACTTCATATAAACATCACGCTTATAGGCACAACATACATTAGAACAAAAATATGTCTTGATTCCTAACACATCAATATCTTTCTTACTCTTACGTATACTTTTACTTGGATAATTAAATTCTCTTGTATATCGCTCAATCTCCCCAGCTTGTCCATTAGGTAACTGTCTTCCATACGACGCAGCTACCTTTTTTTCCTTCAATGGTTGTATGAGTTCCTCAATTAATCGTTCATTTTCTGGTACAGCATCTTGTGTCATGAACATAATAATATCGGCTCTTGATAAACTTGCCGCAAAGTTTCTTGTTCCCCCATGATCAAATTCTGCCTTTGTAATATGCCTAACCTCTACACATTTACTACCCTTACTTATCTTTTGAAACTTCTTTTTATCAAAAAATTTTTCCTCTGTATTCATTATAAATATTTTATTTAGATATTCATTATCCGTCTCATCCACCTTATCTATTGTTTTCACAGTCTGATTCAATAGCATTTCCAATGATTTATAGAACTGATCATCTGGGCGGTACGTTGGTATTATAATATCAACCGACACTTTCGACTTATTCGATTTACTCATCTGCATTTCCTTTCTGTAACGATTATCCATCTCTACATCTTATCACACAACTAAATTACTGACAATATTAATCTGATTACTTATAAAAAGCCGTGGATTTCTCCTCGGCTAAATAAAATTATACTGATGTTGTATATAAGTTTATATCATTAATAGTCAGAAAATCTTTGTCATCAGTAATAAAATTAACGATTCCCTCTTTTTTCAATTTATTAATGACTATGTAATCGAAAATGTCACATGCGTTATTATCAATGTTATCTATATATTGATTAACACTTTCCTCTGAAATTTCTATTACTCTTATTTGATTTCCATACGTTTCATTTAACTGTAACATGATTGTTTTCATTTCTTTTTTTAAGTGTAATCGTTCTGAAATCATCTTCCGGAATTCTTTCTTTTTTACTTTACAACCATTCAGTACATTATATATTCTCAACTCACTATTCTCTACCACATGAGCTAATTCACTAATATTAAGAACTGTAGTCACTAACGTATTTCCGTTTTCCAATAAATCCGAAATAAAATTTGGATACTTTGTTACTTGATATGGCAAAGCTCTTAAATTTGGATCACTTGCTTGCGAATAATGCGTCCAATACAATATATTTGTATCTAATGCAAATATTTCATTTTTATCAATCAAATTTATATCTACTTTACCAATATCAAAAATCTTAGACGTCATATCTCACCTCCCTAGTCCTGTGGATTTCCGATTATATTTAATATTTCTTCATGCATTTCCGGGCTATATTTTTCTATTGCATTTTCATATGAGCTTCTATACGTACTCTCTCCTAGATCTGATAGACCCCTTACCTGAATCTTCCTATCATACTCCTCTGGTCCTAATATAGAAACAAAAAAACCAGTACTGAAATTAAAAAATAATGTCGTGTATTTCGTAATACCTGTAAAATCTAATACAACCGAATCCTCTTGACTTAACATCTTTTGAATTTCTTCTCGTAAAATTACTGCTTTACTTTCAGAAAAAGCACTTGAAAATAAATCTTTCACCAAAATTGTTTTCATAATTAATCATCCTTTTCATCGTCAACTATATACATATGTTCCGTATCAGCCTTTATGCTAATTATTATCATTGTTCCCTTTATCGGTTTATTCAATTCCATATTTTTTTTCATTCCATTTGTTATGGTATAACAAATATCATGAGAATAAAGAGACATTGTACCGTCATTTAACATTATAAATTTTTCTAGCCTGCTAAGCCCTAAACCTCTTTTAATAATTGTTTCATCTAATGTAGTTGTCCCTTCTTGAAATGCCCACTCAATACATTCTTGCGAAGTCATATCACAATCAATATTATGTTGTACATTATACGGAATCCCCACTCCCATATCATATATTGAGAATATAAGCTGTTTCTCCATCCAATAACCACAAGAGAAAACATCTATTTCACTTTCTGAATGCGAAAAACTATTCTGATATATTTCAAAAAAATATGATGATAATACATCACTAGCTTTATCATTCATAATAATTGGTGCTAATTCCATTATTTTATCTGTATATTCTTCCATCATATCTTCATTAACTATTCTGTTAAAAGGCAAAGCTCTTTGCTTCGTATATTGTGGCTTCTCATTGGAATTCGTAAAAAAATCATACATACCAACCTTCTTTATAAACTCAAAAACAGGACTCTGTTTATCTCTAAAGCGAATATAAACATGCTTTCCTTTTAATTGTGCATAAACTGGCAATGTTCCAATTAAAACTGAAACAGCAGCATTAAGAAACTTGGCATCTGAAAAAATAATTATATATGTATCTGCTTTACCATAAATAACTTGATGCTGTATATCTATTACTCGTTGAACATCATATACATTTAAATTAATATTATAATTGATTTCTATTTCAACTGACTCCAACAATACCCACCTTTCAAATTTAGTATCTAATATTTTACCATAAAATTCATTTTGCAACAACACGTATTTTGCTTGAATTTCCAAAGTCATGTACATTATTCATTTACTATTAAAATTCATTTTGATATAATTATAACTAGCGATTACATAGTGTTTGGCAACAAGGTCAATACTATTGTCAATTAGAAAAAATTCAAGTTTCAATACTTGAGAAAGAAGGTCAATATGAATTCAGAATGGTCACTTGATGCCCTTTATAAAGGATATGATGATCCTGCTTATCAACAGGATTTTGAAAATCTTGATACTGTTATCAACAAATTCCATGCATTTGCAGAAAATCTTGGGCAAAAATCAGATAACGATACGGTTGTAGAATACATTACATTAATGGAAGAATTCACATTTCTTATTTCCAGTTTAGGAAACTATACTGGACTTCGAGAAGCCACAGATACTACAGACAGTGAAACTACTTCTAACATTAATCGTCTTCAAGCTAAAGTAAATGCTACTGCTAAAGACTCTGCTAAAGTTGATAAATATGTAGCTAATATTGCAAATCTGGAGGAAATTATTGCTACAAATGATAGTTTAAAAGAATATACATTCTTTTTCAACACTCAAAAAAATTATGTCTCTCATCTATTAAGTGATGATGTAGAAGAAGTTATCGCAAAACTTAATCAATCTGCTGGAGCTGCATGGAGTTCCTTACAACAATATCTTACTTCTACTGTTGAAGTAGAATATAACAATGAAAAAACAACACTTTCTGGAATTCGTAATCTTGCTTATAGCAAAGATAAAGAAGTTCGTAAATCTGCCTATGAAGCAGAGATTGCCTGCTATGATAAAATTAAAGATGCCGTTAGCTTTTCTTTAAACAATATCAAATCTCAAGTCAATACGATTGCAGAACTTCGTGGATATGAATCTCCTCTTGCCATGACATTAAGCGAATCTCATATGTCTAAAGAAACGCTAGATGCCATGTTAACTGCAATGAAAGAATATATGCCAAAATTCCACGAATATCTCAAGAGAAAAGCTACTATCCTTGGATATAAGAATGGTCTTCCTTGGTATGAATTATTCGCACCACTTGGAGAAAACCATACCGAATATACAACAGAATCAGCAAAAGAATATCTTTTAAAACACTTTAGAAATTTCGCTGATGATTTGGCTGACATGGTAGAAGAAGCCTTTGATAATAGCTGGATTGATTTCTTCCCACGTAAAGGTAAAGTTGGTGGGGCATTCTGTGAAAATCTTCCTATGATTAAACAAAGCCGTGTTCTAACAAACTTCGATGGTACATTTGGCGATGTGGTGACATTAGCACATGAACTTGGTCATGCCTACCACGGTTTACAGATTCAAGAGCATCGTCCTCTTAACTTGGATTACTCTATGCCAGTTGCAGAAACTGCTTCTACGTTTAATGAAAATGTAATACTAGATGCTGCAATTCATGAAGCTGAGGGTAAAGATAAATTAGTTCTTATCGAAAGCCAACTTCAAGATACAACACAAATTATCTGCGATATCTACTCACGTTTCCTATTTGAAAGTGCTGTATTTGAAAGACGTAAAGAGGAATTCTTGTTCAGCGCTGATTTAGAACAGATTATGCTAGATTCTCAAAAGCAAGCTTTTGGTGATTCGTTAGAAGAAGAGACTCTTCATCCATATATGTGGGTTAACAAGAGTCATTACTATTCAGAAGGGCTTAGCTTCTACAACTTCCCATATGCATTCGGCGGTTTATTTGCTCGTGGTCTATATTCTATGTACCAACAAGAAGGCAAAGACTTCGTACCAAAATACCGTGCACTATTGAAAGCCACTACCGTAAGCAGTGTAGAAGACGTTGCCAAAATGGCTGGAATTGATTTAACAAAACCAGATTTCTGGAGACAAAGCTTACAAAGCTATTCCGATGAGATAGATATGTTTCTTGAACTTACGAAGTAATTAACTACAAAAATCCCCACATTCATAATGCTTTGAGTTGCCCTTAAAAGTTAAAAATTCTAACTTTTACGAAGCAGTTCACTCCATGAATGGGGGATTTTATTATATCATATAAATCAAGGTTCATAAAAGCATTTATAATTTTGCCAATGAGTACATAGGGAATGTTTATTCATTCAACATGTAACCTGTACTTGTGTTTTAATAAAGTAAACTATGCAAAACTTCATTACCTACACTTGCTTCTTCGCTGCTGTATGATAAGTAAGAAACGATAGCGAAACACCTTAGTACTTCTTAGTGTGTACATCTACAACCTAGGAAGGCGAGGCATGGACGCCGAGCCAGCCTGAGCTGAGGCAGGATGCCGAATCGAAGGCGTTTCCGCAACATTCGAAAACTTTCCGTACACACTTAGAATTACTTAGGTGTGTAGCGTGTTTCGTGTTATCGTACAGCAGCGAAGAAGCCCTGAAAACGTATAAAGTTTTGCGTCTAAAACATAAGATACACAAGTACATCCAACCAAGTTCAAATGAATAAACATTCCTAGACTACACTGCTAATAATCTTTTCACTACACGTACTGCATCTTGTGCATCTGTAGAATAGCCATCTGCCCCGATTTCGTCAGCATAGCTCTGTGTAATTACTGCTCCACCGATAACGACTTTTGCTTGCAGGCCAGCAGCCTTGTTTGCATCTACTACTTTCTTCATCTCTAACATTGTTGTTGTCATAAGTGCTGACAACGCTATAATATCTGCATTATGCTCTTTCGCTGTTTCAATGATTTTATCACAAGATACATCTTTCCCAAGATCAATTACATCAAAACCATAGTTTTTGAGCATCAAGGATACAAGATTCTTTCCGATATCATGGATATCCCCTTCTACTGTTGCAATTATAATCGTACCAAGTTTCTTATCAGAATCTCCTCCTTGTAACATTGGCTCAAGGTAATCAATTGCCATCTTCATTGTCTCTGCACTACCAATTAATTGTGGCAGGAAATAAATCTGCTTATCAAAGAGATTTCCAACTTCGTTAATTGCTGGTATTAACATCGTATCTACAATTGCTGCTGCTTGCTCCCCTGATGAAAGTGCTTGTTTCACATGGTCAAGAATGCTTTTTCGATTACCTTTGATTACATCTGTATAGATAATCGAATCTTTCACTTCTTGTTCATCATTATTTTCGCCTTGCGTACCTGCTGCATTCGATGCGATACCAGTTTCTTTATTATCTCCAGATGATTTTGTATTCTTCGATCCCCCACCTACAGCTCCACTTGTAATTGTCATTGGTCTGCTAGTTACACGATTTATGTAACGTAAATCTGCTTCTTCTTTATTACATAATAAATCTGTTGCAAAAGCTGTATTCACCAACAAATCTTGAGAAGGATTTGCGATTGCCATTGTAAGTCCTTCATGAATTGCTAATGCTAAGAATGTACTGTTTACAAATTGTCTCTCTGGAAGACCAAATGATATATTAGATAATCCTACAATTGTAGCAAGTTCTAATTCCTCTTTGCAGTAACGAATCGTTTCTAATGTTTCAATGGCAGCACGTTTATTCGCACCAATTGTATTTACAAGACCATCTACAATAATGTCTTCTTTCGTTAATCCTTGTGCATATGCTGCTTCTGTTATTGTATGGATAATTTGCTTCTTCTCATCAATATCTTTCGGTAATCCTTTATCAGATAATGGAAGTAAGATAAACATTGCTCCATATTTCTTTGCGATTGGAATTAATTTTTCAAACTTTTCTTTCTCTAATGAAATAGAGTTAATCAGTGCACGACCTGGATAGATACGAAGTGCTGCTTCTATTACACTAACATGGCTTGAATCAATACATAATGGTAGATTAACTACTTGTGACAGTTCATAAACAACAGAAAGCATCGTCTCTTTCTCATCAATTCCATTCATACCCATGTTTACATCTAGGATAGAAGCTCCGTTTTCTTCTTGCTCTTCCGCCATCGCTGTTACTAAATCAAGTTTTCCTTCTTTTAATTCTGCCTGTAAATCTTTCTTACCAGTCGGATTGATACGTTCTCCAACAATTAAAAACTTCCCATCTAAGTCAATCTCTACCGTTTTTCGTTCTGTACTTAATGCACGAACTTTTGGATTATATGCAAGATTAGGCGTAATATCTTTCACTTGCGCTGCAAGTTCAGCAATATGTTCTGGTGTTGTACCACAGCAACCACCTACTATTGTTGCACCATCTGTAACAAGACCTTTCACTTGAAGACCAAATTCTTGTGGCCCAAGATTAAACACCGTTTCGCCATCTACAAGGACTGGTAGCCCTGCATTCGGCTTCACTATAATTGGTACACTTGTATATCTTCGCATAGTTATCACTACATCTCGCATCTGATCTGGGCCTGTAGAACAGTTTACACCAACTGCTACTGCACCAAGACTTTGCAATACTGTCACAGCCGTTCTTGCATCTGTCCCAAACATGGTACGTCCATCTTCATTGAATGTCATCGTTACCATAACAGGTAAATCACATGTTTCTTTTGCTGCAATTAACGCTGCTCTACATTCTTGCAGACTCATCATTGTCTCTACTACTAACAAATCTGCTCCAGCAGCTACTAGATATCTTATCTGCTCCTTGTAAACGTCAACAAGTTCTTCAAACATAAGCTTACCAATTGGATATAATTGCTCACCAGTCATTGTAAGATCACCAGCAACATAGATATTCTTTTCTTTTAGTTCTGGTCTTTCTTCCTTCGCTAATTGAATCGCTTTTCTCGATAAACTGATAAGCTCTGCATTCATCTCTTTTATCTTATCTTCTAGTCCATATTCCTCTAATTTAATACGATTCGCCGTAAATGTTGGCGCATAGAGGATATCTGTTCCTGCTAATACATATTCCTTTTGTAAGTTAATTAATGCCTCCGGATTTTTTAAAATCCAATCTTCTGGACATACTCCTGTCGGCATACCTGCTTTCTGCAGATTACTACCTGTCGCTCCATCTAATAATACAACCTTTGATTTACACAGTTCTAGAAATTCTTTATGATTCATGTTCTATTCCCTCCCAAATATTCTCTCTCGTATTGTCTTTGCTGTAGGTGTCGCCGCAAGGCCACCTAAACCGGTCTCTTTCAGTTCATATGGAAGTTGCTTCCCTACTCGATACATTGCTTCTACAACTTCATCTGCTGGAACGATACATTTCATACCTGCCATAGCCATGTCTGCGCATATAATCGCATTCACAGCCTGTGACGCATTCCGCTGTGCACATGGTACTTGCACAAGACCTGCAATTGGGTCACATACAAGACCCATAACATTAATTAATACTAACGAAAATGCATGTAACGCCATCTGTGCACTTCCTCCAGACATCTCTACCGCTGCCGCCGCTGCCATTGCCGCTGCAACACCACATTCCGCTTGACAGCCACCTTCTGCTCCCGCTACTGTCGCATTCTTCATAACAACTGCGCCTACGCCCGAAGCTGTTAATAATCCTTGCAATACTTCGCGTTCAGATAGATTCTTCGCTTCCTTCATTCCAATTAATACTGCTGGCAAGATTCCACATGATCCTGCTGTTGGTGCTGCACATACTCTTCCCATTCCTACATTTACTTCACTAGAAGACAATGCAAGTGCCATCACATGATTTAGCCACTCACCACTTAGCGTATCCCCTTGCTTGGCATACTGGTTCTGCGAATATGCTAAACCATTAATCAAACTACCTTCTATATGCAGTTTTTGATTCATCGCTTTATGTGAAGAAGCCACCATGACTTTATATCTACGACTTAGATTCGCAAACACTTCCTCCTCTGTCATCTGTGATAATTTCATTTCATTTTCTAATATAACTTTCCATAAAGGAACTTCCTGTTCCTTCGCTAAATTAAGAAGCCCATGTAAATTATAATACATTCTTACTCCCATCCGGTAATTATTCAGAAGTACGTCCTGAATAGTTACCTCATCCGCTACTATTTTATCACACTTGTATATTGTTTTCCACATTACTAGTCATTTACATTAATCACTTGCACTTGTATAACACCATCAAGTTGCTCTATACACTCTTTCACATCATAAGGAACGATATCATCTGTATCAATAATACAAAACGCTTCTTCTCCTCTCGCATTACGATTCAAACGCATTGTCGCAATATTAATATGACTATTCGCTAAAATCGCTGACACTTCACTCACTATTCCATATCTATCATAATGCTTCATCATTATCGTGCTATATTGTGCTGTAAATTCTGTTTGAAATCCATTCATATTTGTGATTATAATCTGACCACCACCAATTGATGAGCCGATTACATAATAGTTCGAACCATCTTCCAAAAGAAATGTAATCTTCACGGTATTCTCATGTACGTTCTCTAAATTTATCTCGTAAAATTCATATTCTAATCCTTGTTGCTTTGCTAATTCAAAAGAGTCTGCAATTGCTTCATCATCTTCATATAACCCAAGTACTCCTGCAACTAGTGCTCGGTCTGTTCCATGCCCTTTATACGTCATTGCAAAAGAACCATGTAGCCCAAACGTTACTCTGTTAAATGATGCATTTACAATGTCTTTTGCAATCCGTGCTAACTTTGCAGCTCCTGCCGTATGAGAGCTTGATGGACCTATCATAATTGGACCTATTACTTCAAAAACACTTACATCCATCCGATTCACCTTGTCCTTCCAAGTTTGATTCAGGGGGCAAACTTTCATATATAACAATGTACACAGAATAGGATTTCCAGTAAATGCAATCCTATTCTATATATTATTCTTGGATGAAGACAACAACTTATCTTTCATTTAACTCCACGAATGCACTTTCCATCTTCTCAAACAAGGATACTCGGTTGAATGGTAGCATAAAATAATATCCATCTGCATACGGTTCTAATTTTTTTACTAATTCAATTCCAAGAGCTGCTCCAATTTCTTCCGCTTCGTCTTTGCTCATATCTTTTGAATATCTCGTTACAATTTCATCTGGTACATGAATCCCTGAAAATTCATTTTTAATAAAATTGGCATTGTTATAACTTACAAATGGCATAATGCCACATAATATCTTCGTATCAACGTGCTCTTTGATATAATGAATCTTCTCTATCGTTTCCTCATCATATATTGGTTGTGTCAGAAAATATTTCGCTCCTGCCTCTATCTTACGCTTCATACGTTCCACTACTTTATCAACTCTTCCAAGTGCAGGATTCAGCGCGCCTCCATATTGTATCGGGTCATCTGCAAAATGCTCCTCATTCATCTGCTTAATAAACTGCATTAATTGAATGGAATTATAATCAAATACATTCGTTGTTGATAATCGTTGTTCACTTGGAACAGGATCTCCCGTTACTACAAGGAGGTTACGAACTCCATTCAGATACGCTCCAAGTAGTGTAGAACGCATCGCTATCATATTCTTATCTCTACAACAAACATGTGGCATTACAGATACTTCATGTTTTGCTGCAATCTTTAAACTCATTAGCAATGAATCCACGCGACTTCTTCCCATTGGTGAATCTGCAATTGTAACAATATCTGCTGATGTTTTCTTTAATGCCTCTACACAACTCATAATCTTCTCATCGTTATTATCGTAAGGAGGGTCAAGTTCAACGGCTATTACTTTCTTTCCCGATTCCAAACGCTCTATGAATGTATTTTGCTTTTGGATTCTCTTGTTGAGTTCTTTTTCAAATGTGGAATTTGAATCGTCATTTTCTTTATTATTCTTTGTATCTTCATTTACCTTGATTTCTTTTTTCTTCGTTATAATTTCTTTATTCGCTGTAGACTCTTTATCTTCATTGGCAGATGTTTCTATACACTTCTCATTACAGTTTTTATTCTTTATATGATTCTCATTATCCTTACAAGTTTCTACCACAGCCCTAATATATTCTGGGGTCGTTCCACAGCAACCACCAAGAAGCGATACACCCAGTTTTTGAATCTTGTTCATATTCTCTGCAAAATATTGTATATTGCTATTAAACACCATTCTGTTATACATCTGCTCTGGATATCCTGCGTTTGGCAATACTGCAATCTTTTTATTTATCGGAAGTTCTGCAGATTGCAATAGCTGAAACATATGTCCAGAGCCAATACCACAGTTATATCCACAAATTCCAATTTCCTCTATGTTAGCGATTTCTTTTAATAACTTCTTCCCTGAAATGCCAGCCATTGTATAGCCGTTCTTATTTACACAGATATTCGTTATTATACACGCTGTTGACTTCTGCTCTTTAATATAGGTAACAACTTTCTTCAAAACCTCTATCTGTGAAAATGTTTCAAACAAGAATATATCTGCCCCTTCTTCTAAAAACGCATCACAGATTCTCTTATACTCTTCAAGAAGCTCTTCCTCTGTTCGCTCTGCATGAACTGGAATCGGCCCGATATCTGCTGCTATATATATGGTTGTATCATTTGTCTGTTCAAATTCCTCTACTGCTTGCTTTGCTAACTGATAGCCTTTTCTAATCAATTCCTTTTGCTCTTTCTTATCAATTTCCATTACGACCGAATTAATTGCAAATGTATTCGTTCGAATCAAAGAAGCTCCTGCCTCCATATATTCCTTATGAATTGCTACTACAGCATCGGGATTATTCTTATTCGCCCACTCTGCCATCTCATTAGAACCCTCATTCTTTTTGGCATAATATGTTCCCATCGCACCATCCATAATAATTATACTTTCCTGCAACTTCTCTAACAGTGTCTTTTTCATCGTCCGAACCTCCTTATCACTTGCTTTTATCTTGTTTCTTGTTATTTTAAGTAATTAACAGATTAAAGTCAATGCTTCCTCCGATATTCAAATATTCGAAAAAACAATACCTAGCTATACTGTTTTTGAATAGCAAAAGAGATGCAAAGTCTCTCTTTACTTAAGACTTTACACCTCTTTAATTTGCTGTGCTTAGTTACACATTATTTAACAACAACTGTTGCTTTGAATGTATCTTTTCTTCCGTATTGTGATACTGTTACAGATACAGTTGTTTTACCTTTTTTAACACCTTTAATTACACCAGCTTTTGTTACTGTAGCAACATTTTTATTACCAATTTTGTAAGTAACTACAGCATCTTTTGCTAAGTTCTTAACTGTTACTGTTTTCTTCTTTCCTTTTGCTACTTCTACTTTGCTAACAGAAGGTGCTTTTACAACACTTACATTTGTAAATAGGTACACATTGCTGTTATATTGTTGAAGTTGGAATCCAAGCATTGTACTTCCTGCTGCTTTGTCAGAGAATACAATCTTGTTATTGTTGCCGTAATCAACGTAGCAAGCATCTCCTGCTGCCCAAGAACCAGTAGTTTTGAATCCTTTTACACCTTTTACATATGCGCTAAGATCTTGTTCTCCAGCATATAATGTAACGTTTTCAGGAACAGATGGTTCTACGATTGAATCAAAGATCGCTTTTGTATCGTTAGAGCCTGTAATAATTTTTCCACTCTTATTTAATACATAATATACTACTTCTCCATTATAGAAAGTACATTCTAATAAAATCTTGCCATCTTGAACAGTACCATCGTTAAAGAATTCAGATGTTACTACAAGTGTATTTGCAGAATAATCAGCTACATATGCACTACTATATTGAAGATATCCCCACCATGAACTTTGAGGACCAACTTTACCACTTGCTTGGTATGCTGTCATTTTTTGAATTTGATTTCCACCAAAGTCAATATTAACGATTGCTTTATTGTAGCTCTTTAATGCTGTTTTAAATTCCGGAGTCTTTACTTTTGAGATTTTTTGAATCCAGTTAGCTCCGCTAGTGAATTTGAATGTAACTTTTTCACATAATCCATAGTTTTTATCTGCAACAACTTTTTTGATATAAGAAGATGTAAGTGTTACTACTTCATTTTCATATGTATAGTCTTTACCTTCTACTAAATCACCAGTAGTGTCGCTTAATGATACTAATTTGTTACCGTTTAATGTTAATGGAATTTCTACAGCTTTTGTTTCATCTTCAACATATGTATACTCAAGACCTGTTGCATAGGAAGATCTTCCCTTCATACTTGCTTGAATAATTGCTTGGAATTCACTGTCTCTCCATTTGAACTCGCTACGATTTACCATACGTAAATTAGTTCCGTTATCCCAAAGCATCAATGTGATACCTTTTTTGTAAGCAACATAATTTATGTACTCAAGATATTTGTTCTCTTCACCGTTGTTTGTACAAGCGTATTGTTGGTCATGGCCTAATAAACCATATTCACCACAAATAACACCGATTCCATTTGCAGTAAGTGTGTTATATACAACGTCAAATGCTTGGTCTACAGCGATTCTTGGAGTGTATCCATATTCGTTACCATCTGCATCTGTATTGTTCCATAAAACTTCATCAAATCCTGTTTTACCAAGGTTTGCACTATATACCCATTCACTGTAGTAGTGGAATGTAGCAATAATGTTTTTATCTTGATTGAAATCTACTGTGATTTGCTCATACATAGCATCACAACGATCTTGTCCACCATTTGCATCTAATGCTGGAATAACGATCATACGATTTACGTTAGCTCCACCAGATTTACGAATTGTTTTGTATGCTGCATTATTAATTGCACGTATCTTTGTTTCACCATCTGAATCAAATCTTGGTTCATTGATTGTTTCGAAACATACTTTACTACTGTAATCTTTGAATTTTGCAGAAAGTTGTTCCCATATACGTACATATTCAATATATTCATCAGATTCTACGTTGCCATCCCAAGCGTTTAACCAAAGCCATGAATCATGATGAACATTAACCATTACATATAAATCTGCCTCTAATGCCCAATCAACTACTTGTGCATATCTATCAAGAAATGTTTCATCAATGATATAGTCATCTTGTGTAGTTGTATCATCGCTTCCTTTACCAGAAATTCTACGATATAGAGTTAATGGAATTCTAATACTGTTAAATCCTTGATCCTTTATGTATTGAATCTGTTCTTTTGTTACTTCAGCATTTCCCCATGCTGCTTCGTATGTATCCACTTCATCCAAATTTGTATTCACTGCATCGAATGAGTTTCCTAGATTATATCCAGGTTGCATTGCATCTACATATGCTTGTGAAGCTGATTTTGTAGCTGCTTTTGTTTCTACTGCTGCCGAACCTAATGTTGGCAATACCATAGCTACTGCTAACAACAGCGCTATTACTTTCTTTGCTCTCTTCATACCTTTTAACCTCTCCTTCTGACATCTGGACTTCCAGTGCACATGAATTATAGGTATTTCCTGTGAGATTTCCCACCGAAATACACCTTTATCATTATATCCCATGTTTTCTATGCAAAATACCCAACAAATAAGTTATGGTATACTATATTTTTTATACTTTTTACATGGTTGGCCGTAGTAATCGGAATATATCGATATCATTTTTCCTATATTTCGAGGAGATATTGGGCTTTAAATCGCAAAATGTCTAATGGATGAGGTAAAGGCTATGAGAAAAAACTCATAGCCTTTGTTGTTTTTGATTCATATTCCCATATCTCTACTTCATGCGTTTCGTCACAAAAAAGGGCAATTATATTCTACTTTTTTTATAATTTTACTCATTCACTCAGTCCTTTCGAACTCCCAAACATATCGCCACAATAACACTTCCTACAATAATAAAAATATCCGCTATATTGAATATCACATTCTTTAAAAACTTAAACGAAAAATAATCCACAACATAACCACGCTTAATACGGTCATACACATTGCTTGCTGCGCCACCAACCAAAAATGCCATTGCCAGCTTCAATACTCTGTTTTCTTTCTTAGGAATCAGCATTCCAAAAAACAAAAGTAATCCACCTAAGAATAATCCAGACACAAAAGCGACTGCCTTTGCATTCTTATCCATAAAGTTAAGCATAGCTCCTTTGTTGTGATATCTCGTTATTGTAATATTACCATTAAGAATTTCTTCTTCCTCATTCATCTTTTTGTGCTTCTCTATATAATTCTTGATATAGAGTTCTGCTACAAATATTATTAGTGCTAGTCCGATATATACCATAGTAATAAGCCCCACCTTTCTGTATGTGAAAATCTATAAACTCCACTTCTCCGCCAATTCCTCATAGGCACTTGTCTGCTCCACATTGCCAAGCGCACGGTAACAATCTGCAAGTCTCTTCAATGGATAATCTCCACCGTAGTGGATATTCAACTGGCACTCCGTCTCATAGGCTGCATTGTAATACCAGATAAGGGCTTCTTCATATTCACCTAGCTCTAGATAATGTTCCCCTAATTCATAGCAAACTTCTGCACTTGCCTTTGATGCAATGTTCTTTAACGCTACTTTCATTAGTAATTCAAGATTTCCTTGTATCCTTGCGCACTTTGCCAAGACACATTGAATATAGGCACACTCTTCAGGCGTTATCGTCGTATCTCTTTGCCACTCTTCAAAATACGCTCCTGCCTTTATGAAATCCTCCTCATCTCCCGCAATAAATAATTCTTTCGCAAACATATGCACAAGCTTCGGTGATAGGCGTTCTCCCTTATCGAGTACTACATAAAAGTTGTTAAAATCTCGCTTGGCATGTGACATCGCTGGTCGATGGATAATCTCAATATCACTATCATAGATAACAGGATCTAATGTTACAGTCTCATGGATTGGATCTTGCCATGTAAATTCTCTCAGTCTCTTATATAGTTTTGGTCGATATTCTTTATCGTAATTATATGTTGTTCCATATTCTAATTGATTTGTATAATACATCTGCACCAGTTCTACCTCTGGAATCATTGCTTCCTTGAGATTTCTAAACTTCTCTTGATTTTCTTCATCAATCTCCTCATCGGCATCGGCAACATAGATATAATCCATTGTCGCCTTTGAAAAAGAGAAGTTTCTAGCTGCTGCGAAATCATGTATCCATGTAAAATCATATATCTTATCCGTGTATTGTTTCGCAATTTCCTTTGTTCTATCAGTCGAGCCTGTATCCACAATTACAATCTCATCTACAAGATTTTTCAAACTGTCTAAGCATCTTCCCAATACATTTTCTTCATTCTTTACTATCATACATGCTGTAATTGTAATCATCTTATGTCCCCCTGTGACAATGACGGATTTGAATTAACACGCCATTTCTATCTATACATAATATTTTTTCTTCAAATGAATCTACTCATATCTATATCCTTTGATTTACTAAGATATGTCTGAAAAATGCTTATACTTGGCTTTCAGAGCGTTGAGTAGAGAGTGTAACATCAGGCAATAAGTTTCAAACACACCCTAGTATCCATTATACCATCAAGCCCCTTGTAATAAAAGCAAAAGCGATAAAATTCCAGTGTGTTTCACACTATGAATTCTATCGCTTTTTTAGCTTGATGCTAACTTTTTACTACCAGCACCTTATCTGTTACTATCTTATTTTTGTTTTTATTCTGTTATTGTTATTATGATACTACCCATCTAGCTATTTTACTGTAATTGTCTTGCTAATTACTCTCTTTTGTTTATTCTCTAATAAGATTGTGATTTTCACAGTAACTTTTCCTGCTTTCTTTGCTGTAAGCTTTCCATTTGCAGAAATCGTTGCTATGTTTTTATTGCTAACACTATATGTAACTTTTGCTTCTTCCTTACCACATGGGTCTCCTGAAGTAAATTTCGTTACTAGTGCAAGTTCAGCTGGAAGTACTGCTTTAAGATTCAATGTCTTTCCAACTGTAACACTTGTTTTTGAACTAGTAAGTGTCACTTTGTCGGTAAGTTTAACTGCTGTTTTGATTTCCTTCGCACTGATAATAAATGTTCCACCAGTTAACGTAGATACTGTTATATATCCTGTTCCACTTACTGTTTTCTTATTGTTTGGTACTTCTTCTAGTTTACCAGTTGTTGGATTCATCTTGTATACATAAACAGCATCTGCCTTTAGTAAGTTACTTACCTTAACTTTAATGCTTGCAGGTACAGAAAGTGTTCCTTCTTCCGCAAAAGTAAGTGCCACATTACCGTCTTCTTGTTTTGTTACATTTACTTCAACATTGATGTCTTCTACTGTCTTTGCAGCTTTCTTTAACTCTGCCTTTGAAAATGTTATTGTATACGTTTGATTCTTTCCTTCAATTACTTGAACTACTAGTTTTTCACCTGCTGCTTTTGCTTCACTTATTGCTTTTCCATTGATTACAATGTTCTTGCTACTTAGTTCTGTATTGGCAGGTATGATAATTTGAAGTTGTGTACCTTTTCCCTTCTTAGCAAGGGCAATGGCATCTTTCATTGCATCTTCATTAATTACAATATTCCATACATTAATGTCTGCTACTTCTTTTAATATTTGATTTACTAGTTTCTCATTAAGTACAACAGTTGCCATATTGTTTGCCATTGCAACATCTGCAAGATAAATATCGGCCACAGCCTCTATCACATTGCCATCTTTATCTTTTGTTATTGTAATCTTTGCCTTTGAACCCAAACCATCTACTACTACTTCGATTACTTGTGTTACTTCTCCTACTTCTTCTGTTTCTTCCTTTGTAGTGTCCTCACTTGTATTCGTTGGTTCATTTGGTTTTACTAGCTTATCAATTATTTCTGAGATAACATCTCCACATCCACTACATGTCTTTTCCTTGTGCCCTATTGTTGTATACGTTGGTTCTTCTACAACAACCCAGTCTCCATAGTTATGTCCACCTAATGATGCAATTGGAGTAACTGTACTCTTACCACATGAACATGCTGATTCTACATGAATTCCATCTTCTGTGCAAGAAGCTTCTTTTGCTGTTAGTGGTCCATATTCTTTACATACATGGTCATTGATATCGAGATTAGTTAATGTACATTTCTCTGTATCCCAGAAAGCACTTACTGATTTTCCTACACCAATTGTTATCTTGTCACAAGCTGCAATATAGTTGAGGATATCTGCAAATGTTCCATCACCAGTTGTTACATATTCAAGTAATGTACCATCAGCATAGATCTCAATACTGTCACGTGTTAATACATAGTTGAATGTATAATCTTTTCCTTTTTCCAATGTAGCAGCCGTATTTACAGGAGCTGATTCTGGGTGATTTATATCCATCCATTTACCACCACCGTTATAACATAGATAAGGAAGTGTTTGGAACGATACTCTTCCGTTATTATTTGCAGTATTAAAGAATGCAAATATACCATCCCAGCCATTTTTAGCAGCATCCTCAGCCCAGTTAATTGTGTAGCTAACATTTATAATCTCTAATTTCTTTCCATAGAAAGGATTACTATACTGCGTAATATCTGACGATGTCTCTAATACTGCTTTATCAATACTAAAATGTGTATCTGTATTTGTTACTTTAATATTATCAATTAACATGGTATCAGTATTTCCAGTGCTACGTAGGTAGAATCCGTCTAATACTCCACTACCACTAACTGCTACTACACTATCATAATATGTCTTAGATGCATCTGTAATTGTTACTACAACTACTCCATTCGAAGATGTTACCGCAGTTACATGAACCCATGTGTTAGGCAATGTTATTTCATCTTTTCCATTAACTTTCCATGTAGATTCACCTGTTTTTGTTAATTTTAATACATATCCCGAATTCACACCATCATTTGCATCTTCACTCTTGTATTGTTTGTCTGTTCCTAAGATTGCAAATTCTGTACCAACTTTACTACCTGTTTGTAATGCGATATCACATTCCACACTATATTTGCCTTTTACTCTTGCGTATTTAGGAAGTTGGCTGTATGCCGATTTTGCTTCTGTTGCTGTAAACTCTACATAGTTACCGTTTTCTATATTATTCTTAATAGTAAGTGAACCTTCTGATTTCCATTTTGTTGTTGCATCTGTAACTTCTGAATAATCCATTTCATAGATTGCACCACTTGCATATGTTACTCCTGGCTCTACATAACATTTTACATTGCTAATCTTGCAATTCGCTTCATCATAGCCTGCTGCATTCCACCATGAACCATATCCAAAGTACAATTTATCTGCCGAACCATTTATCCATGATAATACATTCGCATAACTTGCAACTGTTCCGCCACCGTTTTCAGTACCAATTATTTCTTCATTATATACTTCTTTACCATCAACACTTACACTAAATCCATCTTTGTTAATGTTGATTGCCACTGTTGATGAAGCTCCGATATAATCCTCTACTAATGTAAATGAATTAACATTCGCATCGAAATAACTTCCTGCTGCATTATAGCCAAGGTAAGAACCTGGTGTGAAATACAATCTTCCACTGCCACCCATCATACTTAGAATTGTTCCAAGCATACGGATATCACCAGTACGTTCTACATCAAATTCAATTGTAATACCATTCTCAATATTAATTCCTACATTTGTATCATTACAGAATGGATTTCTTACATATAGACTTCCATCAAGTGTTTTTGTTAAATCTTGTGGGTCATTCTCAAAATATGAGCCAATTAGATATGCGTCCTCATAATCGGAACGATTTGCATATACAGTAACTGTGTAGTCATGTGTATAGTAGTAATCACCTTTATACAATGTCATTGTTAATGTTACATCAGTATCTTGGCTTGGTGTTGTTACTGTACCATCATTTGCCAATACTGCTTCATTACTTGATTGCCACTTATACTTTGCTCCACTTTGTCCTTTTGTTGGAAGCGTAAAGCTTGAGAATGCACCAAGAGGTACGCTTGTTTGTTGTACGTTACAAGCAACTGCAATATCATCAGCTAAATATTTTGATCCCCATATGCTAAGACCTTCTCCATTCACTGCTGTAAAGCACATAGTCTCTACATTCGTTTCGTCTATTGTTTGTTTTGCAAATACACCTTTGTATGTTTTACTACCCATTACAAGATTACAATATGCAGTACCATCTACCTCTGTCCAAGTACCTTCATAAGCTCCTGTAATTGTACCATCTGCATTTAATGTAACTTTGACTGGTTTCACTGTTTCAAGATTAGCAAAATCAACCTTATATTTATGGACAATCATGTCATAGCTACCAACAATATCTGCACTATCATAGCCTGTTGCTGATATTGTCTCTTCTGCATATTCATATGGTGCTGCTACAATCCAACCATCTTCGTTTAGGTAAAGTTGGTGTACTCTTAATTGATGTCCTGCTGTACCATCATCAAATTTTGTATGGTATACAAGATATGCTTTTCCATCAGAATCTACAAATGCCGAGTTATGCCCTTGTGCTACTTCTCCGACTGACATTGTATTCCACTTGTAGTTACCCATTAGCTTCATACCACGATTGTCACCGATTCCATTAAAGTTATCTGGATTTGTTGTAAATATTGCATTTGTCCCATTTGTATCTACATATGGGCCATTTGGATTTTCTGAACGGAATATTCTCATTACATATCCACCTTCTGGTGAATAGAAACCATAAGACATAAACAAGAAGTAGTAATCTCCTATCTTCTCGATATAAGAACCCTCTCCCGATACATATTGTCCACCTGCTATTTTCTTTCCGAAATAAGCATCACTTGTAACATCCTTTGTTCCGTCTCCTACATTGTCATATACTACAGAATAGTCTCTTAAACCTGTTTTCTCATCAAGCTCTAACATAAAGATTCCGCCTGACCATGAACCATAAGCCATCCATAGCTTACCAGCTTCATCATAGAATACACATGGATCAATTGCATGTGGTAAATATTCTCCCCAGTTTTCACCATTGAAGTCACTATATTTTGCAGGCAATTCTGATAATGTCGTTTTTAAAGCAATCTCAAGGTCTGTCTTTTTATATGATTTGCTTTCGCTATTTGTAAAACCAGAGAATACGATTGGAGCTTCATATACATATGGTCCAAACTCTTTATCTGCTGTTAATAATACAATTGATGAATGCCAGTCATTTCCATTCATACTTAGGTACATACACCATTTACCCATAACTTCATTATAGACAACATCTGGTGCCCACATATTACCTTGTACTGTATTGCTTGATATCCAATCTGCTACGTCATATGTTCCAAAATCTACAGTATAAGTTTCACCATTTTCTTTATATAATGTTGTTGTTCCTGTTAATCGATTTTGTTTAAATGCTTCTTCATATGAAACTACTTTACCACTTGCATCAGCAAATAATGTGCTATCTAATGTTTCTCCTGTTACAGATGTCCAATTCATTAAATCATATGTCTTTGATACTCCCATATGAGAGCCAAATACACTATATAGTTTTTTTCCATTCTCATCAGTTGATACAACAATTGATGGATCATGAACAGAATTTCTTGTTTTTGATACTATTTGATATAATGATGCTATATCTGCATCTGATAAGGAAGTTGTTGGTTCAATATCATCTTCCTCTTCTATTACTCCGCCTTGTGCAACATAGTTTAGTTGTAACTGTGATGTTGTTAGTGCTTTTGAATAGAATGAGATATCGTCGAAGTAGCCGTTGATGTCTGGGTCTGGATTCCCCCATAATGAATTACCACCAAATGATATCTGGTTTAGTGTTGGGATATCATTGAAGAAGCTTCCGTAAGTTGCTCCTACTGTTGATGCGTCAAGTGTCTTTGATGCGATTCTTTCGCAATCTATGTATACCGCTATCATATTGTTTGATACTGTATATGCTACTTGATGCCATTTACCATCATTTATCACACCATATGATTGTTCGTTATTTAGTGTTCCATCTTCCAAATCAACGAATTCTCCCGTATCATCTAATCCATTTATTGCATTGATACGTGCAATCATATTAATACCTAGTTTTGTCATTGTACTGTTGCCATTATTGGAAGCTACAAATATATCACCCCAATAACCAAGGTCTGCACTACCTTTTTTCACCCATGCACTAACAGTAAATCCTTTGTCTACTGTCACATTATTAAAGATTGCTGGAAGATCAATGTAATTTTGTTTACCAGTTGCTACTGCTGTCTCTGCATAGTTACTAAATACTTGTCCACGCTCAGAATCTGTTGTTGCTTGTCCTTGTCCTACAATTGTCGCATTTGACATTGTATTAGAAATCTTTGTTCCCGATACTGTTCCATCTTCAAATGTATAAAGATACTTAGGTGTTTCTGAATTATTTTGCACCTCTGTTGCTGTTAGATAAGAATGGTAGATTGCGATATCATCAAAATAAGCATTCACATCATTATCATTCCAGAAACAATTACCACCAACATTTATATTCGTAAGTTGTGATAGTGATGTAAATAAGCTACTGCTAATAGCTCCTTCAGAGCCCTCTAATACTAATTTAGATATCTCATTACCATCACAATATACACTGATTTCATTCGCTTTTACTGCATATGCTACTTGATGCCAATTTCCGTCCGTCATCAAATCATAGCTTGATGTATTATAAGATGTACCATCTGTTGTTTCCACATCCCCATTTAACTTTACTCTACCAATCAAATTGAATCCAACTTGTGTAAGCGGAGTCTCTTGGCTATCCTTATACGCATTAAAGACAGCTCCCCAATATGACTCTGCATGATTCACACTCTTCACATACATACTAACAGTAAATCCTTCTGTTGCCCCTTCTAACACTTGTGGCAATGACAGATAATCTGTTCTTAATGCAGATGTTCCTGTCGAATTGTTATCAAATACCTTTCCACGTTCTGTATCATTTACAATACTTCCTCCGCCCACAATTGTAGCCGTGTCCGCTTGTGAAGTAATCGTAGTTCCAGTTACCGTCCCATCATCAAAACCATAAAGGTAATCTGGTTCAACCGCATATCCATTACTTACTTCCTCTGCCTTTACTACAACTTGACTCGTTCCCAATACATTGCTTTGTGGTAGTACTAATGCTGCTGTTAATACCAAAGCCAATGTCCTTTTTGCAAATCCTTTCCTTCTCATAACCTTCTCCTTTCAGATTCCCCATAAAACGTTACCCCTGTACCTTACCTTTTTCTGTATATTTGACTTTTAGGTAAAATACTTTATGTTATTATATTGCAACATGTTGAGCTTGTTGTCAACTTGTATAATTTTTTTATTTTATAGAGTGTTTTTTTATATATTATTATGTATTATTTGGAATTTACTAAAGTATTTAATTAATTATTTAACAATCTTCTTATTGTTTACAGGAATTTTTTGTTGGGTTGTTCTGATTTGGGAGGAATGATGAATTTGGCGAGGTGTTTTTAATGCGAATTTTCCGTACAAAAAAGAAAAGCACCCTTATTGGATGCTAATCTTCAAAATACGCTTCATCTACTTTTACCATTTTGTTTCCATTAAAATAAAACATTCCACCCTTTCCTTTATCAACTCTTTCAACTTTAAATCCATACTCTTTTGCAAAATCTAATACTGATTTAAAATCATCTAGATGTAATAAAACTTTAAAATCACTACTACAATCACTTTCCATATGTCTATCATATACTTCTTTCATCTTATTCACTTCGTCAGCTGTTGCATTAACAGTCATTTCAACGCACTCACCTATTATTTTTTCAAACTTATCCATATCCCACCACCTTTACCTTCCTACTTAATCCATGAATTTATCAGTGATTTTGTTTCTTCTATGTCTGCTTCATTCTTACTCTTTTTTAGTATTTATTTTTCGTTATCTAGTGTTCTATCAAATGGTCTTTCAAGGGCTTTTGTAACATACTGATTAAGTGTCATACTTTGTTTCGTAGCCTCTAAAGCTATTCTTCTATGCAAATCAGATGGTATTCTAACATTGAATGAACCTTTAAATTCTTTATCTGGCTCTTGACCACATTCTTTACATAAATGCAAATAGTTATCAATGCTTTGATGAAACATTTCCTCTAGTTCATCAACAGATGAACCATGAAAATTCAGCGAATCTACTATTCCAAAAACTTCTCCAATAAATATTTTATCATCTGCATCATACCCTACAGTAGCATGATATCCTTTATATTCCATCATTGAGCTCATATCTTCGTATATCCCTCCAATACATAATACAGATCTATTATATGTCTTTCCCAAAAGGAAAAATCTCAATCCATCTTGCAACTAATTTATGGTTGTATTATACACATTCTTAAGAAATATGTCAATATCGTTATTTACTATTATATTTTCTTCGGTTATAATATTTTTAAACGTAATAAATGAATATTAGGAATTAAAATCAATTGACTATATACTTGTAATGACCGTGAAAAAACAAATCAAAAATTTTATGGAGGAAAGAATAATGGCAACAAACTACAAAACCACAGATGGCTTAATGAGACACTTAAGAAATAACGGCATAGATATTTCTGGATCTAGACAAAAAAGATTGCTTACTAATACTGGATATTTTCATGGTTATAAAGGGTACAGATTTTTCAAAAATTCTTCAACAAGACTGCCCTTTACATCATATGATGAAATATATGCCACTTTAGAATTTGATACACAATTAAAATCTCTATTTTATAGTAAGATAATGTTTATCGAAACTGCTTTAAAAAATATTGCTTTAAGCACAATTATGAACGAAATCAATTCCAGCAATTTGCAAGATATGTATGACATAGCAGTTAGTAGCTATAAAAACTCTCCTTCAGCTTTTACTTCTGATGAAAAAAAGAAATTACAAAAAAATAAACTAAGTTTGCAAAGTACAATTCAGTCTGCTATAACCCGAGCATATAGCAAAGGAAATCCCAAAATCACACATTTTTATAATAATATAAATTATAATGATGTTCCCCTTTGGACAATTTTTGAAATAATAACTATGGGTGACTTTGGATACTTGCTTTCTTGTCTAACCTTTGATATGCGTGAAAAAATATCTTTGGAAATTGGACTCAACT
>NZ_JAVBNS010000278.1:0-22102 GCF_031551385.1 Anaerosporobacter sp. | reverse complement strand
ATCAACTATTTCTAAGTCATTACAGGATATGTTTAATATTATTTTTTTCATCAACCGACCTCCTTTTGTATTATATATACATATAATACTACGGTAATCGTTAGAAGTCAAGGAATAATGCTCTATTTTTTTGCTTTTTATTCCTTATTTTGTATGTATTTGTCCTTTTCTATTTATTAAATATTGTTTATGTACTATTATATGAATATCAGCTGAATATTAAATAGAAAAGGAGAACTATTATATGAAAATATTAAAAAAATCTATACTCTCATTAATGTTAGTCATGACTTTACTTTTTAGTAATACCCCTGCTAAGGCAGCATCTCATTATATTCCATTAGGAGGAACATGGTATATTACTGATATGGTTTCAAACGATCCACTTTCATTTGGTAAAATACCGATGCAAGTTACGTATGTTCCCAATAACATAATTCGTGCTTTGCATAACGCTGATTTATCAACTAGTAATTGTAAAGATTACTTAAAATCTTTTGGGTCACAAGCGGTGACTACATATATAGCTTCGCTTGTAAAAACTAAATACAACCTTGATTTAGCGGCTTTTGTTGGTACTGCTTTTGTTATCTCCGATATCATTTCTGCCATTGATAGTGATAGCCGAAATGCTGCAATTAATAGTGCATATAAGGCAAATAGCGGTTTAAAAATTACTATTTATCAAGCAAATGGTTTCACAATAACAGAAACTTCAAATTGGTATGGCAACTATATAGATGATACCTTACCTATTATAGGAATAAATGGTTATGCTAAGGGAAGAATCGTAAGTGGTGATTACGACTTGCTGTAATAAAATTAAAAATAAAACAATAGGGATTCATTTCCCTATTGTTTTATTTTCACCCCTATAGCAGTTCCTAATCCTATAGAAATCTCTCTCCAAGTCCATAGTTTTCTACTACATAGTCAATATCTTTATCTCCACGTCCACTAAGTGAAACTAATACAGAACCTTGCTTCATTTCCTTTGCCTTACGAATTGCATATGCCACAGCATGTGAACTTTCAATTGCAGGTATAATACCTTCTAAGCGTGATAATTGGAAGAATGCTTCCATTGCTTCTTCATCTGAAACTGTTGTATATTCTACTCTTCCAAGATCATGTAAGAATGCATGCTCTGGTCCAACAGATGGATAATCAAGACCACTAGCGATTGAATATACTGGTGCTGGCTCACCTTGAGCATCTTTTAACATGATACTTTCAAATCCATGCATAATTCCTTTTTCACCATATGTCATAGAAGCTGCATGATCACCAAGCGTTGTTCCTCTACCAAGTGGTTCAATACCAACAATATCAACTGGCTCTTCTAAGAATGGAATAAACATTCCGATAGAGTTACTTCCTCCACCAACACAAGCAGCTACTACATCTGGTAATAAACCTGTCATCTCTTTAAATTGATCTTTTGCTTCATATCCAATTACAGATTGGAAATCACGTACCATCATTGGAAATGGATGTGGTCCAAGTGCCGATCCAATACAGTAGATAGAATCTTTGTAATTCTTTGCATAAGACTCAAATGCAGAATCTACTGCTTCTTTTAATGTTTTAAGTCCTGAAGAAACAGGAACTACTTTCGCACCAAGAATCTGCATTCTTGTTACGTTAGGAGCTTGCTTTGCAATATCTACTTCACCCATGTGAATCTCACATTCTAATCCAAAGAATGCTGCTGCTGTTGCAAGCGCAACACCATGTTGTCCAGCACCTGTCTCTGCGATTAGACGTTTCTTACCCATATATTTGGCAAGTAAGCCTTCTCCCATACAATGGTTTAATTTATGCGCTCCTGTATGATTTAAGTCTTCTCTTTTTAAATAGATTTGACAATTTCCATATTTCTTAGATAATCTCTCACAGTGATATACTGGTGTTGGTCTTCCTTGAAATTCCTTACGGATTCTTCTTAATTCATTAATGAACTGTGAAGAACGACAAATTGTTTGATATGCCTCATTGATTTCTTCAAATGCTGGTTTTAATTCTTCTGATAGATATGCGCCACCATATGCTCCAAATCTACCATCTTTATCTGGGTAATTTCTTAGATATGTTCTATAATCCATAATTTGTAGTATCCTTTCCTCAAAACGTTCTATTTTAATTCACTTCAACGTATTAAATCAATAAATTAATTGTATCATACACCAAAGTGAAACGTCAACCTAATCTAAGGTGTGTTTGAAAATGCTTGCTCCCTAATATAGAACGAGGATACCAATCTAAACAGTAACTCTGTTTCAAATTGGCATCCTCATTCTATTCTTATTATGTTGAAAACTTTTATACTGTCAATTCTTCCATTACACTCTTAACTGTCGTAATTTCATTCAGACGATACGCATTTTCACCACAGAAGATTAATCCTTCATCTAATTTATCTTCTACTGCATTTGTTAATGCTTTTGTGATACAATATGGTACTTCCTTCGGATTGCAATGTTCCAAACAATTAAAACATTTTTTTATTGCTACTTTCCCTTTTGCAACTTCTTCAAGAAATGGATTCCACATTGCTCTTCCTGGCATTCCTACTGGACTTTTTATAATACGGATATCTTCTTTTTTACAATTTATATACGCCTGTTTATAAGAATCTGGTGCATCGCATTCCTCTGTTGTAACAAATCTTGTTCCAACCTGTACGCCGTCCGCTCCTATTTCTATTGCTCGTTTTACATCCTCTTTATCAAAGATTCCACCAGCAACAATAACAGGGATTTCTTGATTATATTTCTTTTCGTATTCTTTCTTAAAATCTATAATCTTCTTAATTTCTTCTTCGTAGGCATTCATATCAATATCCGTCAATTCATCTGGGTTAAATCCAAGATGACCACCAGCTAGTGGGCCTTCTATAACAATAAAGTCTGCTGTTCTATGATATTTTTTATCCCACATTTTAAGTATTACAGATGTTGCCTTTAGGCTTGATACGATAGGTGCAATCTTACTAACACTACCTTTTACTAGTTCTGGTAAATTAACTGGTAAACCAGCACCACTAATGATAACATCAGCTTTTGCTTCAACTGCTGCCTTCACGTATTCTGCATATTGTTTTGTTGCTACCATAATATTAACACCAACGATTCCACCTTTTGCAATTTCTTTTGCACGTTGCAAATGCTTCTTAATCGCACGTAGATTCGTTTCTATTGGACTCTTACTGAATTCTTCCTCATCATATCCTATTTGGGCAGTTGATATAACACCGATTCCACCTTCACGCGCTACTGCACCTGCTAAGTTTGAACGGCTAATTCCAACACCCATACCACCTTGGATAATTGGTAATCTAGCTTTTAATTGCCCTATTGTAAGTGGCTTCATTAACATAATGTATACCCTCCATTACTACTTTGTATCACATGGTTCTTATTAGTTTGATACCCAAACTATTCATAGTATACACTTATTCAGTATCATAGTCAATATATAATAGTATTAATTTCTTAAATATGTGGTTTCGATAACTACGTTGTTTATTTCTCTCGAATCCATACAGACATCTCATCTTCACCGCGATTTGCCCAAGTATAGTAAGGGATTAATGTAATCGTATCTTTCTTGTATTCAAGAGATGTTGTATCATATAGAGAACTGCTTTCTTTTTTCTCCACTGCTTTTTCTCCTGCTATTGTAAGTTTTACTACGGATTCTTCACCAATTGTTCCTTTGGCTTCTTCAATCTTACCGCCTTCTTTAGCAATAGTGATGAGATGAAGATCTTTACCATTATCCACTTCTTCCATACAGTACACGATTGGACCTCTTACAATTGCTGCTTTACCTACATTCTCACGTACTTTAGGATTTGCATGAACAATCTTAGCGTTCATCTCGAAATCTAATTTGATTTCTTCTTTTCCACTCCAAGTTTTTGTTATATATAGATAACCATCTTTTATATATGTTTCGTCAGCTTGTATTTCACTAATTGTATGTGAATCACGCCAATCTGGAATGCGAAATGCTAATGTGCCTTGTACTGCTTCGCTAGCTTCCACTTGTATTGTAGCATTTCCGTTCCAAGGGAATCCTGATTCAACTTTTACTGTTAAAGATTGTTCCCCTATTTGCTTTTTAATATTCGCTCCCATATAAAGATGTACATAGAGTGTATCTTCTGATTCTGTATATGCATATGAACCAATTGAACTTACTAATCTTGCAATGTTTGGTGGACAACATGCGCAACCGAACCATTTTTGTCTACTTGCTTTTACATGGTGTTTTCTTGCATCTTCTTTACAAGCTACCGGATTTACTTCTAATGGATTTACATAGAAGAAGCTCTTTCCATCAAGTGCCATACCACTAAGAACACCGTTATATAACGCTCTTTCCATTATATCTGCAAATCTGGAATCTGCTTTAATCTCTAACATTCTTCTTGCAAAGAATACTAATCCGATTGATGCACAAGTTTCTGCATACGCTGTATCATTTGGTAAGTCATAATCGAAAGAAAATGCTTCACCTAGATGTGTTCCGCCAATTCCTCCTGTTATATACATCTTGCGATCTACAATGTTATTCCATAGATTCAAGCAAGCTTCATATAACGCTTCATCATCTCGTAATCTCGCTAAATCTGCCATTCCTGCATAGAGATAGGTTGCACGAACCGCATGTCCGAAAGCTTCCTTTTGTTCACGTACAGGAAGATGTGCTTGATGATAATGATAACGTAACTCTTCCTCATCTTTTACCTCTACATTGAACTCTTTATCAAAATAATATGGTTTTTGTCCTCTTTGATTAACGAAATACTCGCCTAGTTTTAAATATTTATCCTCACCTGTTGCATCATACAAGCGAAAAAGTGCCATCTCAGCAATTTCATGTCCTGGATACCCCTTACATTTTCCTTCCTCTACTCCAAATACAGAATCAATATAATCTGCATATCGTTTTGCTGCATTTAATAACTTATCTTTTCCTGTTGCTTGATAGTATGCAACTGCACCTTCTGCTAGATGTCCAAAACAATATAATTCATGATGATCTCTTAAATTACTGAATACTTTACTCATATCACTAATGATATAGAATGTATCAAGATATCCATTTTCTTGCTGTGCTTCACATACGATATCAATTGCTTCATCTGCGATTTGCTCTAATTGTGCATCCGGATGTTGTGTTAATGAATATGCTACTGCTTCAATCCATTTTGCAAAGTCACTATCTTGGAATACAAAACCATAGAAACGTTTCTGTAATCCTTCTCCTTTTGGAAGATATTCGAATTCTTTCCAATCGATTTCAATGGCTTTGGGTGCATCTGAATTAGCTGTTCTTTCCTTTGTAAGTTCACCAGCGATTTTGAAGTTTCGCATACAATAACTTGGAGCTGCCCCTTCTACACGGTCATTTAATGCTTCCCATTGATATGGGATTACTTCTTTACGGATTAACTCCATCTCTTTCTTCCAAAATGCATCTGTTACATCAATTCTTGTTAAATCAATTGGCTTGCTATATTCTTTCTGATTCATGTTTCTTTCCTCCTATTATGAGCTTTTTATAAAGCATTCTAATCTTTTTGTTTTTGTGCCAGCAATGTTTTTGCATCAGCAGTATTTTGGTGTGATTTTTCAATATCACAATTTCTATTGCTTGTGTATATTTAAGAATTCATTTATAATTAATAATAACTGTTTAAGTCAGTATTGTACTGAACAGTTACCCTTAATTTATAATTAATTTTACACGCAATTAATATATCAGTAAATACCATTAGGTTATAGGAGGTGTGATTTTGTAAGATGTTGTACGACAAGAATTGGAATTTACTTTTACATGAACTAATGAACTCTCAAGAATTTCGTTATATATGGACTGGAATCTTTACTGCTACTTCTTCTGAATGGACACATATGAGCCGTGAATTATGGGAATTTGAAGCATTTTTTATGATTGATGGTACACTATATATTGCTGATGAAACGAAACACTATAAAGTCTCTCGTGGAGAATACCTGATTATGCCTCCAACAAAGAAGCAATATGGTTACAAATCATCTTTCGCTTCTTTTTATTGGTTGCATTTTATGGTTCCTTTATCTAGCATAGATAGAAACTCCAGCCCTCCAAATTTAGTGGATTTCGCTTTACAAGAATCCAATATAGAAATGCCAAAAGCGCCGCAACAAAAAAACAACTCCATAGTTCTTCCAAACCATGGAGTTATTCCAAATATTGAACGTATTACTATATTGTTAAGTCAGCTTCAGGAAACCGACCGCAGATATCATCATGAATACACATCGAATTCCTTAACACTCGGGGTTCTCTTAGAACTATACAACCAACAGACGCGTATGGAAGATAAGAAATCCTCAAGCAAGGAGCAGTTATATCAAGATATTCTTGATTATATTACTTGGAATAAATTCGGTGTTATCCGTGTTTCAGACCTTGCTGCTTACTTTGGATATCATGAAAAATATATCTCCACATTTTTCAAACAAATGTCTGGCATCCCATTAAAGCAATACCTTGTAAAAGAAATGATGGAACATGCGAAGGCAGAACTGACAACAACTACGAAATCAATCTCTCAGATTGCATATAGCCTTGGCTACAGCGATAGTCACAACTTTACACATGCATTCAAAAAAGTAACGGGCTTGTCACCGTCCGAATATCGTTTCCATTCTCTTAGTGATCCTCCATTCAAGGATAGCTCACACGATTATTAGAATGTAAATGTATCTGGATGACCAGCAGTACGATATTCTTCATCAAGAGCATCAATTGCCTTTACTTCTTCCTCTGTCAGAGAGAAATCAAAGATATCTATGTTACTCTTGATTCTCTCTGGTGTAACCGATTTTGGAATCGTTGCAATACCATGCTCAATATCCCAACGAAGAATAATCTGATTCGGTTCTTTTCCATATTTATTCGCTAATTCATTAAGTAACGGATGACCTGTCATCTCTCCACGAACAATAGGAGTATATGCTTGAACTGCAATTCCTTTTTCTTTGCAGTAATTTACCAACTCTAATTGTGTACACTTTGGATGAAACTCTATCTGATTGATTGCTGGAACAATTCCTGCCTCTTCAAGCAATTCATCTACGTGATGAATCAAAAAGTTACTTACTCCAATTGCCTTTACACGTCCTGTTGCATAGATTTTTTCAAGCTCTTTGTAAGTATTAATAAAGCACTCTTTCACTGGCCAATGAACCAACAACATATCTACATATTCCATATCAAGGCGTTCCATACTTCGGTCAAATGCACCCACGATGTCGCCACGTCGTTGCGCATTATTCCAAATTTTCGTAGTGACAAATAGTTCTTCTCTTGCAATGCCACATTGTTTCACCCCACGACCAACGCCATCTTCGTTCTTGTAAACTGCTGCCGTATCAATAAGGCGATATCCATTCTCAACTGCACAACATATTGCTTTCTCTACTTCACCTTCTGCTGTTGCTTGATATACGCCAAGACCAAGCATTGGCATCTTTGCTTTTGTATTTAACTCTATATATTTCATATACTTTGCATCTCCTTTTGTATTTTATATCTGTAGGTAATTGCGAAACTCTCAATACACTTGACTGCTTCTTGATTCACGTACATTAACTAAAAAACGATAGCAAAACATCTATAGTACTTCTTGGTGTATACTGTACAACCTAGGAAGGCGAGGCATGGAGGCCGAGCCAGCCCGAGCTGAGGCAGGATGCCGAATCGAGGGCGTTTCCGTACCTTTTGAATATCCTATCTGTATACACCTAGAAGTACTTAGATGTGTCGCGTGTTTTGTGTTAATGTACGTGAAGCAAGAAGCTTACACAGCCTAAATTGAGTTTCGCAATTACCTATTTATATCTCGTATCTTATCAGATTTCCTACCATTTTACTACCTTTTTATTCAAATCAATGTTTTCTAAACTGTTTTCGCATACCAGTTAGCATCTATAACAAAATGTTCAATTCCTTTTAATTCTTGTAACCCTTGAATCAAACGATTACTTGCAGATTTCACATCAGAAGCAGCTACCGTTATAATCGCTTCTGGTGTTACAAAACTTTCTCCTTTTGCTAATGTTTTTTTCCATTGTGCACCCTCTTGATTTCCTAAACCACCAGATACCGTGCATCGATTTCCTTTATTATACACATCTATTTTTCCAAAGTCAGAATGTGCTATCATCGCCCCAAAACATACCCCTCTTTTTTGGTCTTCTATTACTCCCCAAGGAAAATACGTCTTAACAGAATTCACATTTCCTTCTCCATAGCAAATGCTTTGAATTCCATATCTGCTCCATGATGATTCTATTTCAATATTTTTTTCCATATCTTTTTCTATATCTTCCAGATCTTTAAATGTTTCTTCTTGCATCTTCCCTTTTGTACTCTTTTTATTTCGCATCCGATACAGCTTCTTATCGTTGCATTCCTCTCTTGTACCAAACATTGGCCAGTTACAGATTGAAAAACTTGATATTCTTTCGATTGTTATTGGATTTATGAATTTATTTATAATTTCCGACGTCATTGTTATTGTTTTTGTATCTTTATAATATCGAACCTTATGATAAACCTTCACTTTCTGGTTCTCTAATACCGTGACAATTGTTTTCAATCCTGCATCTCGTTCTATGTACTGTTCTTTAAATCTTAACTCTCTTGCTACTATACTATTACGCAGTATTGCACTATGCGAATATCTTCTTACATGTGACTCCCCCTCAAGTCTTAACTGAACCAAAGACTCTATATCACAATCCTCTTCTAACGTAATTTCATCTTTTAAACTTTCTGGTACGATACTCAGACCAATTCTGTCCCTATTCGCATCATATAGGTATAATAACAGCATATCGCCCACTTTTTGTTTTGTCAGTATTCTCTTCACCCTAGACCTCCTATTTTCCAATAACATTTTGAATTAGCTTTCCCTACGATTTTCCATGAATTATATAACAAACTACTTTAACCTGTAACCCTCCTTCTCATCCTGAATAAGCATTTTCATTTTAACTTTACAGGAAAGTCATCAAATAAAAACGCACATAGTTTTATGTATATGCGGCGATACTTGAAATGATTACTATTTTTTGAATTTTTATTTATTTGCAACATATATTGTTAAAGGGTAAAATTTCATTTGACAAAATTACACTTTTATTATATAGTAATTCTAGTGAATGAGTTACGGAAACTTGAGAAGACCGTAACCCGAGCGGCTCCTGCGGGGGCCGTTTTGTTATTTAAGGAGGTATTTTTACGTTTGAAAAAACTATCTTTATGGATTATAGAACGCAAATCCAACATTTGAAAAACAAAAGGTTAATTATTGAGGATGATAATCTTGCTATTACTATACTAAACAAGATTGGTTATTATGGATTAATCAACGGCTACAAATGTGTATTTAAAGACAATAACACGAATAAGTACATAATAGGAACAACATTTCATGATATTTATCACATGTATCTTTTTGATTCTGATTTAAGAGAGGTATTCTTAAAATATATTTTAATTGTAGAATGCAATATCAAATCCTCCATCTCCTATCATTTTTCCGAACTATACGGAAACAGCATGTCTGATTATCAAAACTATTCCAATTTTGATTACGGAAAACATCAACATCAAATTCAATTTCTTTTTCAAAAAATAGCAAAAAAAATAAATGGAAAAAATATTTCTCCGCAAGTACAACATCATTTGACTTTATATCAAGATGTACCTCTTTGGGTGTTGACTACTGACTTAACCATTGGTGAAACCACCTCTATGTATCGTTATCTTAAAGGTCATTGTAAAACTTTGATATGCAATGATTTTCATCAAATAGGACGTGCCGAATTAAGTAAGATGTTAGTTCATTTAACTAAAACTCGTAATATTTGTGCTCATGGAAATCGACTATTCAATATTAAAACTGGTGATTCCATTATGGATTGCCTCGCTCATAAAAAATTATCTATTCCTAAAACTGGTTCTCTTTATATTTATGGAAAGTCTGATTTATTTGCTTCTGTTATTTCACTTAAATATTTGCTTGATGCTTCATATTTTCGCTCATTTTACTATGAACTCAAGAATATTATCAATAAATACAAACCTACTGACGCAACAATGGATATTATGGGATTCCCCGCTAATTGGATATCAATTTTACAAATAAACGTTTTCTAAATATACTATTACATTTTAAATTAATAGAATTCAAAAAAAGCCTTCGCAACAAGAAATCAATATATCAATTTCCTTCACAAAGGCTTGTCCTAGCATTACATATTCTCTTTTAATCCATTATAAATTGTTTCTGCAATCATTCTCGCACCATCTGCATTCGGATGTAGTCCATCAGCTTGATATAATACCTCTAATGGATTTTCCTTATATGATTTGAATGCATCATAGACAGACAATAAAATCATATTGTCATTCGCTTGTACCAATTCGTCATAATGCGGAAATAACTTATCAAGATACTTCTGTTGATGCTTTCTCCAGATACAATTTAAGATAGGAGCTGGTTTTACAATATAGATTTGCGCATCATTATTACATCTTCTAATATCATCAACAATACGTTGAAGCGAATCTGTAAACTGTGGTTCATAATCTGTTAGAATACTACAAGGGTCTTGTCCCTCTTCTTCATCATATCGCCCATCTTGCGCATCATTCGTTCCAAGCATTACGATATAGATATCACCTCGAACCGCAAGACCTTCTTGATATCTTGGCAATCTTGGATATGGATATCCTACAATTCGTCCATCACTTAACTTTGTATTCGTCGCACAACTACCAGAGACCCCCTTATTAAATACTTGATAAGAATCTCCAAGCAATTCTTGCAACACGCTTGGATAGTAAACACTTGCATTATCGCCAAGTCCAAAACCTTCTGTAATACTGTCCCCCATACAAACAACTTTTAGCTTCCTAGTGTTCATTTCAATAACCATGCCTTCCTTAATATCTGTTTTATTGATTCGTTTTCGTTCCCAACCTATACTATTCCTAATGCTTTTTTAGCTAACTGGTCTACTCTTTCGTTTAATTCCACCCCTGTATGTGCTGCAACTTTATGAAAATTAACATACAGTTTCGTTTTCATAGTGTTGTATGCATCTCTGTAAGCTTGTGTTCCTTCTTTTTTTGCTTGCCAAGCACCAGTACACCATTTTTCAATTCCTTCGTAATCATAGTACAAATCTAGTTCTTTGATGTTCTTCTCAACAGACAATTCCATCATCCTGCGTGCCCCTAAAATCTCACCTGCAACATTTCGCATATCCGCTAGAGACGCATCTGTCCCCTTTTCACTATATTCATACTCTTTACCCATATGTAATAAAACTGCTCCAAAGCTATATTCCTTTGTATGCACGTTATAGCTACCATCCACATAAGCAATCGCTTTTTCAAAATCTGCAACAGGTTCTCTCTCTACTTGCTTTTCCCCTATCACATAATCCATTGCTTCCTGTTTTGTCATAAAACTCTTATATTCTGCACCACTAAACCCTTTTATCTGAGTTTGACATTCTGCCCATGAAAGAAAAATCCCTGTCTTTCTTCCCTTGCGTACAGCATAAAATTTACTTGGCATATTAACGTATGCTCCTTCCTGCTCTTCATCTTCCTACTAAATCATCCTATCATTATCTCAAAAGCAAGTCAACCAAGGAAACCCATCAATATCGTAATTTCACAAAAAAAGCACCAACCAGATCAGAAATTTTGGTTGATGCTTTCTTTAACTATAACGTATAGCCTTTTTTATTGTTCTCTAAACCCTAATACATCCATACCTGTCTGAACATTTTCATTTTCCATAAATAGATTCCAAACAAATCCGTTCAAGTAGTTCGCAATTTGTTGCATTTCTACCCCTTTATTAAGGCCATAGTAAAGATTTGTGTACCAAGCACCAGTACCCTCTGGTGAACCATTGGATTTTTCAAAGTTAAAGGAATCTACAAATCCATACTTGTTCCAAGTTCTTGGATAATCATCATAATAGTGATTCATTGTTTCTTTTACTTTCTCTGGTAAGAATGGTAAAGATGCTACGGACGCATAGATTGCAACCGTTCCTTCGTTACCTTTTACCGTGTCATCTTTTATAACGCCCCAAGTATCTGTAACAGGGTCTGAATCTGACCAGCCATTAATTTGTGCGCCTAATGCTCCACTATAAGCAATGCCTGTATAGTTTTCTCCATCCCAGCCAGTAGGTGTAATCGTTGCACTGATACCCCAATCCTTTTCACTATAAGTTTTAAAATTCCCTTGTTGTTCTTCATACTTTGCATAACTAATTTGACCAAGTATTGCATTCACTGAGTTCTGATACCAATCATATCCATTTGCATCTACTTTATCTTTAAAATCTACATATGCATGTGAGAATTGATATACAAACGCTGGGTTTGTAAAGGAACGTATATATTCATTTGTTCCACCTTCACTATAACCATGTCTTACTACTAAGTTGTAGAACATTTCTTTTGGAATTGCATAGTTATCAGAACCAGCTCCTAGTACATACATCATCAACTGTTCATCATACATATCCCATCTTCCATTAAAATTAAAGCCACCACTGCCATTTGGCATACTGCTCATATAGAATGCCATAAAGTCTTCTCCTGTATCAGGATGTCCATTTACCCAAGTATTCGTATATCCTAACCAATCTACCCTATCATAAATGGTGTTGTATGCTGTAAGTACATCTCCTTTAAAATACTGAGCAGCAACAACTGCACCAGATAATAATAACGCTGTATCAATGGTAGAAATTTCACAGCCACCCTCTCTTTTTCCTGTATTATAATTAAGGAAATGATAATAGAATCCTAAGTGATGTTGATCGGAACCCTCTCCTGATAATTTTTCAAATGTTTTCAAAGTTCCAAGGGCACGTTCTTGTCCTTCTTCATAGGAAATATAACCCATCTCAACACCAATCGGATAAGCCGCTAATGCATATCCTGTTGATGCAATACTTGTTACTTCTTTACGAAAACCAGGTTCTGTGTTATCCCTTGTAAGTCCATAACCATTACTTAAAGGATTACTGTTTGTTTCATTCCAGAAATAAGCAAAGCTTCCTTTCATTTCTTTGTATAAAATTGCTTCATCTCCAAGTTCTGTTTCCGAAAGCACTGGAACTATTTCATATGCTGCCCCATCCGTTAGAGAAAATGTACCAGTCCTGTCTTTATCATAAAATGCACTCGCTTTATGAACATGATAGTTAAAGGTTTCTTCCAATCCAACTTGTGCGGAGAATACTCCTTTGGTTCTATTTTCTACCATAGGAACTGCATTGCCATCAGAATCATACAATGTTACTTCAGCTCCATTCATTAGCCAATAATCACCATTTTGTACTGTAATACCATCTGTTACCATTAATGTTAATGTATATTGAGCTGGTTCAAGTCCTTGCTCTGTTACTCTATTAAATGAAACATACTCCTCATCACTTGTTTTATAACCAGACATTTCAGTTTGTTCAAAATCTGAATTTGGGATTAATTCATTTCCTAAGTTACCGTCAGAACTTACCTTTTTCATTGATAATGCATCTACATAAATATTACCTTTCCCTGAGGATACATATTCAAGTAAAAGCAATGGTGCTGCTTCTAGTCCATCTCCAATGTAATCCATCCCTACGGTAGCTTCAAAATATGTCCAATCAACCTTATTAAGAACAATCGGATTACACGCAATTCTTCTAACCATACTAGAGCTTGCATAACCATCTACAGCATACCAAATATCCATTGGCACTGCCTTTACTTCATCAACTGAGTATTTATCATCAAGTTTAAACCATCCGCTAATAATGTATTCACCCGCATAATCAGCACCATAAGTATTATTAATTATATCTGCAAGTGCCAATTCTACTTTTTGGTTGGTAGCTTCTTTTTTCGTTATTGCCAATGAACTTTTACCGCTTTTTGCAAAATCTTTTGTAACCGCTATTTCTACTGGAGCAGAAGTAATCGTTTCACCCTCCACTGTAATAGAAGCTGTTATGGAAGCCTTACCCACTTTAATTGCATTAATAACAGCTACACTACTATCTTCAACTGATGGCACAACACTAAGATATTCTTCTCCAGATACTATATTCCATGTTACAGGTGTTGCTGCTTTCGTAGCTGCTTTCACTGTAATTTGACTCTTCTCTGTAAGTTTACCAATTGGTTCTGTCGTTCCATCTTCTGCCTTAATTGCAATCGTTGGTGTGTTATTTGGCGTATTCGAAGAATCGTTATTCGTACCAGAAGAATTATTATCATCTGTTTTAGGTTCTTGAGAAGGTAATGAATCCTTTTCAAATGTAACCGAAACATTATCGTCCTTTTCGTAAGATGATTTTTCTGCACCTGACAACAATTTAACTGAAACATCTCCATGAGCAACAAGTTTTAATATAATTGAAGATGTAATTTGTGCACCTTTTCCATCTTTATTAACTATAACATTCACTTCATCTTTACAAGTTCCACTCATATTAAGTACCGATGCTGTATCAAGTGTTATTGCACCTGTTACTTTACCAAGTATCACCAAGTCAAATTTCAATCCATTTACAATAATAGTATCTACCTGAGCACCTTCTGCAACAATCATTCTTGCATATTTTGCATTTACTATAAACTTATTTCCTTTTGCATACTCAGTGAAGGTATCTTTCTTAATCTCATTAATAATAATCTCTTTGAATATACCCTTGTTTACTACATCCCCATTTGGAGTATCCACGATAAGTTGGATCGCAGAATATGTACTTTCTGGAATTGTAAACGTTATGGCTTTGTCTGTTTTAATTGTAAGCTTCTTTAGCCCTTTCATTTTTAATGCTTTTTCTAATTCCTTCTGCGTTTTTACAACCGTTTCATTTAATACGTTTACGGTCACACTATCTTTTTTGCCACTTGTTGTAGTTGCTGTTATTGTTACAACACCAGCCTTTAAAGCTGTAACGTTACCCATTGTATCAATTTTAACAATCGTTTCATCGCTTACTGACCATTTCGTCTTTTCTTTCGAATCAGAAGGTGATAAGGTTCTATTAAAATCATAGTTCTGTCCAATATAAAGTGTCTCAACCTTATTGTTTATTTTAATGCTCTTTACACTTGCAACTACCTTGAAATTCATTGATAATGCATATGACTTTTTATCTGTAGTAATTTTACAAGTAATTTTTACGTTACCTACCTTTTTACCTGTTACAACACCTTGATTTGTTACCGTTGCTATCGCTTTGTTGCTAGTCGTCCATTTGTACTTTGGATTCACACTATTAGCTGGTTTCTTATCAATGTTTATATTGATTTTTTGCCCAATTGCTATTGTAGTTGTGAATGCTGGTTCACTACCTGCTGCATTCACCGTTGAATATTGCATTATTGAGAGAAACATAACTAATGTTACTATTGCTGCTATTACTCTTTTACCCCTCGTCTTTTTGCTTTCAGTTTTCATAATAATCCACTTCTCCTTTTTTTATTTTATAGACCTTAGCATAGAATGCAAAGTCCATAATCTCACTTGTAATAAACCAACTTTTTAGCGAAGCTACATCAATTACATGTCCCTTACTTGTTAAGACAACAATGTTTCTTTGTGAAAATCATTTTATCCAAATTGGAAACGTTTTTATTTCTTTTGGTATATTTATCATAAATCATGCTTTAGTTTTTGTCAATATGTCTTTTTAATCAATTCAAAAACTATTATTTTATACACATTGCACAATATTTTTATTTTTGTTTCTTTTTCATTTTCATTTTGCCTTATATATTTTTTTATTATTTTTGATATTTTCATTGATTTTCCCTTGTTTTATGCGTATTTTAAGCACTTTGGAAATGTTTCCACTTCCCTTTCACCACATAACATATTAACCATGCAGTTACATTTCACCTAGAGTTTTTTGAAGAAAATCCGTTACTTTTCGCACAAAAATTTACAGTAACGCAATCTACAACTACTACTTATTTTTTTCCCTTCTTCTCTTGTACATCCTCAAAAACTAGGCTACAATATATAAATCATACTTATGTATCAATAAATTAAAACTTCAAAATATATCCAAGTTTTGCATTGAAGACAAATATTACACAAGTACACCAATATAGATATTACTGAAAGGATAACTCTTATGATAAAATTTATTGCCACAGATATAGATGGAACACTTCTTCACAGTGACCAGACACTACCAAACGATTTGCCACAAGTAATCAATAAACTTCACGAGCAAAACATCTTATTCTCTGTTGCAAGTGGCAGACCATATTTAACACTAAAGCAAAGCTTTGAAAGCTTAAATCCTAACATTGTATACATTGCAGACAATGGTTCTCATGTCGTATATCAAGGAAAAGAAGTTGCTGTTCATGCGATTGATAATACGATTGTTAAAGAATTAATTCACATAACAAGAACACTTCCTTGTGCTTATTCTGTCGTTTGTACAACAAACGGTGCCTATGTGGAATCTGATGAGCCTGCATTTCTTCATGAACTTGAGAAATACTATGTAAAATATACCGTTGTTGAAGACTTAACCAAGCTCAATGAATCCGTTATCAAATATACGATATGTGACCTTACTGGAGCAGAAGAAAATAGCTATCCGCACTTTTTACCATACCAAGAAAAAGTACAGCTTAGTGTAGCTGGTTTTGTATGGCTTGATTGTATGCAAAAGGGTATCAATAAAGGAACAGCAATCAAAGAAATTCAAGATTTATACCAGATTACCGAAGAAGAATGCATGGCTTTTGGCGACTATCTAAATGACCTTGAGATGATGCAAAGTGTCTATTATAGTTATGCCATGGCAAATGCACATGAAGATTTAAAGAAAGTTTCTCGTTTTGAAACTGTTAGCAATGATGAGGATGGTGTGATTATTACAATTAAGGAAATGTGTGATTTATAATTGCTCTGCACTTTGTATCAGAATATTTTTCTTCCTTACAAAAATTGCTTGTATTTCTCCTAACAAAAAAGAAAGCATCAACCACAGTAATGTTTTTGGTTGGTGCTTTCTTTAACTATTCTATCAAGTTCAACAATCATACCTATTCTCAAACACATAAAAAATATAGTAATTGTCCACATACATAATTCGTAATACTCGACTATACAGTTCTTTTCTCTGGAAACATCTTTCCAAAAATCAATCTCACAAGTGGCCCTGCAAAGAATATCTGCCAACACAATGCCATTGGAAAATTCATAACGGTTGTCTGTATCCAATTTGCAACAAATTGCTCCTGAAAACCTTTAAACAATGCTGTTGCAACAAAACTCATCAATGGACACATAAGGCATACTGTCATGGATGAGATTGCAAGAATTACAAAAATCATCTTGTCTTCTCTTGGTGACACAATTCGAAACGCAAGTTTTTTTGCTAACGGACCTGCAATAAGCATCTCCAAAACAAAACCTACAATCCCCATAAGAAGCAACTCTCCAAGCGCAAGAACGAACACTTCATTTGTAACTCCACCCTTATCAATCGAGATATTATATACCACCATTGCATACACCATCACGATTACCATCATAATTGTAAAAATAACATCTTGTAACTTTGTCTTAGGCATTTCCTAAAATCCTCCTTCTTTTTGGCACAAAAAAATAGTGAGACTACGCCCCTCATAACTTTCATTACGATTATAAGCGTATAATCTCACTACCATTTTCATCTTAATACCAATATGTAATTTTCATGTAACTGCTTTGGACTATGTCCTTTGTGTTGTGATTATGAGTAGCAATCAAAGCATCCATTGTACCTTCATATCACCAACTTCTTTTATTATAGATATAAAAAAATAGTTTTGTAAGTACTTTTTTATAGTTCTACCTTATACACATAATAGTTGCTTTTTCACTTAGTTTTTCATACATATTAAACATACTATTAGAGCATATCTGAAAATTCAGTGCACTACTTGGCACTCTACACCCAAAGGACAAAAGGCTCAAACTTTTTAAATCTTCTTAAAATGCTCTACCTCTTCCTTCAAGACATCAATAATCGCTTGGTTATTATCTGCCTCTACTTTAATTCCAGAAATCGCTTCTGCCAATACACTTGTATTCTCTGCCGCACTAATTACTCCTTGTGTACTTTCTTCAACAGCAATACTAATTCCTTCGATTCCTTGTGTTATGTCTGCAACAGTCTGCTCTAATTCCTGTGTCATACGATAGAACTCTTGCAGAATTTTATCCAAATTATCAGCATCATCACTATACTGCCTTGCAACTCCTGCAAATGTATCATAATCATGTAATATTACCGAACCTATAAACTGTAACAAATCATCTGCATTATGAGCGAGTTCCTCTACAGAACCCATTACAGTTTTACTTATACTCTGAATATCATTTGCTGTACTTTGGCTATTATCTGCAAGTAAACGAATTTGTTCTGCGACTACGGCAAATCCTTTTCCTGCTTCCCCTGCACGAGCAGCTTCTATTGAGGCATTCAAAGCAAGCAGATTTGTTTGACTAGATATCTCTAGTATATTGCCTGTCAGTTGATTGATTTGTCCAACACTACGGCTATTTGCTATCGAACGCTCTAGGACTTTCCATTTCTCATCAATTACGTTATGCTTCTTTTCTTTTTCCTTCGTAATATCTTCATATATACTAGTCGCACGAAGTTTTATATCACCAACCATACTTGAGCCATTTCCAGCTTGAATGTTCATATTCTGAGTTGCATCTAATATGCCTCGTGTTCCCAATGCAATCTTTTCTAACAGGGCAGTTGATTCTTCCATTTTTGCTGATAACTCTTCCATGACAGCAGATACACTACCTACATTCTCATTTGATGTATTAATTTCACTTGCCATGCAATTAACGGAATGATACATTTGCTTTGATTCCTGTTGTATCTTGCGAATGATTTCTTGAAGCTGTACAAGAAAACAGTTAATTCCACTTACCAATTGTCCCACTTCGTCCGATGTCCGAACTTCGATGCGCTCTGTTAAATCACCCTCGCTATTTTCAATCTTTTGAATGATATTATTAAGATGTACACTTGCCTTTTTGGCAGGTCTAGAAACGGATAGCATTACAATAAGTATTACCAGACCTTCCATTAATACATATACAAAACACATAAGAATCGTTACTTTTGTACTCCTATCTAATCTTGCATTCATCTGAGAGTTTATATCATTTATCTTAATTTGAAATACCTCAGCAAATATATTCTTACATTTGTCAATTGCTTCTACCTTATCATGGAGGTTATCACCAGCTTTCCTTGCAGCCTCCCTGTCTCCATTCAAAAACAAGTTGGCAATGTTCAAAGTCATATCTTTTAATCCATCTACTTGCTCTGAATATCCGATATAAGCATCTAGTAATTCCGAACTTTCCGTTCGCTCACAAAGCGTTTTCATTTCCGCTTGAATATTATTCATCTCTAACACAGAACCTGATACATAATTTGCAATATTCTCTGCCTCGTTCTGATCCTCCATTAATACGATTAGATTACAAAATAGCTTCAAGTTTTCTTCCTTCTGAATAATCATCTTATCCAGTTCTTCCATTTCCATAAACACATTTGTTATTGTTTCGGAAGATTCGGCAACACGATTCATGGATAACAGACTAACAACTACATTAATTAGAAAAACTGCAAGTAATACGATTAGCATAACAATAATTTTTGTTCCTATACGCTTTCTCAAAAAATCACCTCAATCATTCCATTACCCCTTCATCATATAGTCCATTAACTTCTTAATATCCTCTGGCTCATACGCTATAATTTCAACCTGTGGTATCTTTTTCACAGATGAAAATATGCTTGTCAACGATATATATTGACACAGTTTCGATTTTAGATTTAATCGGTCACCCTCTTCTGTAACAAGCTCTACTTTCCCTTCACAACTATCAATTAAACGAAGTAGCTCTTCTGGATTCTTAATATTCTGTATTTTCATAAACAATTTCTCCCTTGATTTATAGGTCGACAGTAACAATTTAGGACTATGTCCTTAAAGCTGTGTAATTTGAATAAGTTCTTCAAACGAAGCGATAGGAACATCTGTCTTTTCATATTTGCTTGCCTCACCAATTCCTATCGCCGTCATTCCAGCTGCTTTTGCTGCATCGATTCCAGCAGATGCATCTTCCACAACAAAACAGTCTTCTGGTTGTTCTTTCAGAAACTCTGCTGCCATTAGAAATACTTCTGGGTCTGGTTTCGATTTTTTAATATTCGTTCCATCTGAAATCGCATCAAAGTAATCCATTAGCTGTACTTTCTCCAATATAAATTTTGCATTTTTACTAGAAGAACCAATTGCAAGTTTATATCCCATTCTTCTTAATGTTTTCAATGTATCTCTAACTTCATTTGTAACAGCTTCTGGCGACATACTGTTTAGCAATTCTTTGTATAACTCATTTTTTTCTTCAGCAAGTGCTTCTTTTTGTTCTAACGATAATGTGCCCTCATATTTCTCTAGAATAATATTCAAACTTTCCATACGACTTACACCACGAAGCCTATTATTAATCTCTTCATCAAAATAAATTCCCATCTTATCCGCTATCACTTTCCATGCTTGATAATGAAACTTATCCGTAAACACAATTACCCCATCCAAATCAAATATAAATGCTTTCATAGAAATAACCTTGCCTTTCTCATAGCCTGCAAACTTTAGGTTACAGACACAAATATATGTGTGAAAAAACTTCGTATAAGTATATTGACCGCTTTACGGTTACTGTTCACACATAACGTTCACAGTAACGCTTTACGTTCTAGTAAGCCAGTTCCTTACGCCCACAGAATGGATCAATCGGCGATACTCCTATAAACTTGTCTCTTCCCATTAGTTTCTCCATTACAGCCTCTATCACATAATCCGAATTACAATATCCATTGATATATGTCTTTACCATTGGAGCATCAAGCAGATGATATGGATTTCCTACACTAACAAAAAGTGCGGGAATTTCATTCACCATCCATGGCATGTTATTACCAAGTCCAAACATCGTATGCCAATTCAAGCGTGAAACCGTTTTATTTGATGCCGTTTCTACATTTGCTATGTAAAAAATCAAATCATATCGTTCTGAAAATGATGTCACAGAGTCTTCCATTACTTCAAATCCTTCTGGTTGATACACTGTAACTTCAAATCCTTCTTTTTCTAATTTCGTTACAAAATGGTTAAGCACTCGTTCATTTGATGCGAAATCTCCCATTAATTCTAATAGTACTCGTTTCGTTTTGTTCGCACTAAGCGGTAATAATTGTTGCGTATCTTTTACTAACGTTACTCCTTCATTTGCACATTCTGTTGCCCATACATCATGTTCTTTACATCGTAAAATAGGTAAAGCCTCATTCCTTGGAACTAATTCATGACGTTCCTTTTTTTCTGGTAACTTCATCGCTGCTTTTGTTGCGAGAATACGTTTTATTGCCTTTTCTAATCTTTCCTGTGAAAGAATTCCATTTTCAATTCCTTCACGCATAAATACGAAGTCTTCCTCCATATTTCTATTAAAAAGAAATACATCGCATCCATTTTCAATCGCCATAGGCACTGCTAATCTACGCTCCATTGCACTACAAAATCCAACCATTGGTGTTGCATCTGTTACAATCAATCCGTTAAATCCAAGTTTTTCTCTTAATAAATTTTGTAACAGATTTTTCGATAGTGTCGCTGGAACAACCTGTCTTACTTCTTTTTTCTCAAAATATTCTTCGTATGCTGGCAACGCAATATGCCCTGCCATAATACTTAGCGTTCCTGCCTCTATCATTTCACTATAAATCGTGCCATAGGTTGCATCCCATTCCTCACAACTTAAAGAGTTAACACTTGTTAATAGATGTTGGTCACGTTCATCCACTCCATCCCCCGGAAAATGTTTTACAGCCGTTGCAACGCCTTCCTCCTGTGCTGCTGCTATATATTCTTTTCCCATAGAAATAATTGTTCCT
>NZ_JAVBNS010000128.1:0-3390 GCF_031551385.1 Anaerosporobacter sp. | reverse complement strand
AATCATAATGCCTATATACTGATGAATCTTATCCAGTTCTCGATTGCCCCAATGTTGTGATATGAATATACTGCCCGCAGCAGTAATGCCACCGCAGAGTAATATATAGACAAAGAACCAGGAGTTACCGAGAGAGGAGCTTGTGATAGCTACCTCTCCAAGTTTTCCAACCATGAATACATCGGCCATGTTAACTAAGCTGTTAATAAAATTTTGTATAATAACAGGAATTCCAATAATAAGAATACCTTGAAAAAACTCTTTTGTCTCATTCGTTGCTGTCTTAGCAGGCGTCATATAGGAATGCGCTCCTTTCCTTTGTAAACGAGATATATCAATTGGTATGAATGGAGTCCATTTTAACAACTCCAGAGGCAACACGCAATTTGATTTTTGTGTTGTCAAATTCATAGTTAGGTTTCGCTAGTGAAATGGAATCTGAAATTTGCAAAGTGGAATCTCCTTCTAAATTGTATGTAGTAAGAAGGCGTTCATCTTGATAAACTTCTAGTATGCTTGACTCTTCGCAGATATAGTGAATGCATATTGTAGAAGTATCGACTACATCTTCAAGAGAATATACAGCGAACTCGTCTTTGGCAAGTTCTAATACATAACGTTTAAAGCCACAGTCAAATCCGAATGTCTTTGGCAAATCTTTGTATTGTTCAACGATTTCCATACCAGTACGATAGCGGTAGCGTATAAGATTCGTCTCTTCTCTAAGTCCTGAATAGGAGATACCCTTCCCTGGAAAATGGTCAAAATCAGTTCCACGAATAACGCAACCCGGTTGTCTTAGAACAGCATTAGATACTTGTGTTAATTTATCGCAGTTTTTCAATTTGATTTTTTCTAAGAATTCATCAAGAATACCTCTCGCAACGTCATAACCAGGATGTGCTGCGCCTTCTGCATAATTAATAATAGCCTCCCAGTTTTCGGGTCTCTTAATAGAACAAGGAGAGTTCGTGCAGTCCATCTTCTTCCAAGGCCATATATTGTATCCGATGCCAAGTTCTGCTGCAAGTGGGTACATAGCAGTGAACCATTCAATATAGTTCTCGCCAGTTTCTCCAAGCCATAATGGACAATCCCATTCTTCAGCTAATGTAAGGAATTCTTGATAGCAAGAGATATCTGGTAAACAAGCGTAACGGTGAAAATGTATTATCATTTTGTCATCATATTTTTTGCAGAAAATATTTTTCGCAGATGCCCAGTGGTGTCCTTCTAGTGAGATAAGGTGTTTTTTATCTATTTTACGAATTTCATAAATTGCTGTTTCGTAGAATTCCTTTAATCTAGGTAGAAGATGGTCAAAATCAGTATCATCTGCAAAACGTTTTGGACGGATTGGTTCATTTAATAAGTCATAACCAGCTATAATGTAACGATCGCAGTAACGCTGTGCTAACTTCTTCCATAACGCAATACCTTTGTCAAAGCAATCTTGATCAGTGAATAGTCTTGGAACATCATCAATAGAATCATCAATGTTGTCACCAGTTTGTCCACCAGGTGCACCGTGTAAGTCTAGGAATACATAGAGGCCATAAGCTTCACACCAATCAATGCATCGATCTAATAATTCAAAACCTTCATCAACCCAATGAATTCCTTCGCCTTCTTCAAGAAAGAGACGAGCATTAATAGGAATACGAACAGAATTATATCCAAGTTCAGCCATGTAACGAATATCAGCTTCTGTTACATAGTTTTGGCGATATGTTTTCCAAAAGCTATCGGCATATTCTTTGCCAGTAAGTTCTTCAATAACAGCTTCAATTCTACGTGGACGGTCAAAGCGTTTGCTGCCAAGTGCTTTCCACATATATCCCTCTTGTAATAACCAATTGCCAAGTCCCCAACCAGTTAATATAATTTCTTCGCCCAATTCATTCACAATTTTGCGTCCATCTACATTAAGAAACCCATTTACACGGTTACGTTTCATATTCTCTCTCATAGTAATACCCACACCTTTCTTGTAGCAGTATTTTTTGTTTGGTTTGTCTGATATGGAATGTTTCAACCTATAGCGGTATTTTAATGAAATAACATAAAAAGTAGAAACCTTTTGAAATATCAAGACCTTTACTGCAATCTTTTGATTTGTTATAGTTAGTATATAAAGAATTATAGGAATTTAAAATGCTTGGAATGGTGAATGTTTTATCCATTTTGGTAAAAGAGGTGAAACTATGCTAGAAGAAATACTACAGATATATCCACAGTTGCGACTACAGAAGAATGAAGGTAGTTATTATAGACTTGGAGATGATTTTAATAACGGAGTTATGTCATGCGGTTTTATGAGGAAAGAGAAAGGAATTGATTCTGAGAAAAATCTGCAATTGCAATTCTATAGTTGTTTCCTATTGCTATCTGGAGAGGGAGTATATCGAGATAAACAAGGAAACGAATATCGCTTGCAACCAGGCTCGCTTGTGCAACGATTTCCCTATGAGGTACATACGACGGAAGTTGAGAGTGAAGATTGGTTAGAGTTTTTTGTTAATTTTGGAAAAAGTTCATTTGATTATCTGCAAGGTATGAATATGCTTCCTACAAAAACACCAGTGAGAACATGTATAATAACACAAGATGTAATACAATACTTAATATTTGAGTTAGAAAATCTAAAGAAGGCAAGAGTAGAGGAGTTACCAATCTTTCTGCTAGAATTACAGAAGATGGTAATACAGTTGCATAATAATAGTATTACAAATACACAATGCAAACAGGATGCAGCGATTCTGAAAGCAAAAAATGTACTAGCAAGTGATTTGGAGAAAGATATTCCATTAGAATCTCTTGCGCAAGATATTGGAATGAGCTATGAAAACTTCCGAAAAGTTTTTCGCGAAACGCAAGGGGTGTCACCAATGCAATACCGAACAAGCCAGCGAATACACCAAGCAGAACTTATGATTCTATCTGGCGTAAGTATTAAAGAAACGGCTATATTAGTTGGCTATGCAGATAGCTATGGATTTTCTAGGCAGTTCAAAAAGACAACAGGGATATCCCCTGCTGCCTATCGAAGTGTGAAAACCTCAATGTAAGTATGCTTGCAAAACTTTACTATGTTTATAGAGCTTCTTCGTTGCCACCCTATAATACGAAACACGCTACACACCTAAGGACTTCTAAGTGTGTATGGTTAGGTAGTGAAAGTGTACGGACACGTCTTCGATTCGGCATCCTGCCTCAGCGAAGACTGGCTCGGCGTCCATGCCGAGCCTTCCTACATTACTGAATACACACTAAGAAGTGCTTTAGGTGTTTTGCTATCGTTTCTTTATTATAGGGCGGCAACGAAGAAGCAGGATAGGTAGTGAAGTTTTGCATATCTACGTTATAGATACACAAGTGAGGGTAGAAACT
>NZ_JAVBNS010000171.1:0-15705 GCF_031551385.1 Anaerosporobacter sp. | reverse complement strand
GGTATTTGATGAGAAAGACATATGATCACTCCTTTTCTTAATACCTCAATTATACCATATTTGAAGATAATATATTAAATTTTCAAGGTTCAAATGGCCCATTTGTCGGGCAACTCATAATATGATACAAGGGTCAAAAGGTCATACGTTTTATGCTTGCATGAAAAAGTATGACTTTGAGACCCGCAAAACATGAGAAAGTAGCTCGAATAGAGCGAATTTCGAATGTTTTAGGATTGCGAGAGCATGAAATGCGTAGCAATCCGTGTATCAGTTGGGGGCATGATCCCAACATCATAATACGCAATATACTATGAAAATAAAAAACGGTGATTAAAAATGAAAAAGAAAAGTATAACAAAAAATGAAATACTGCAGTGTGGTAATGAAATCATAAAAAATGAAGGAATTCGGAGTTTAACAATTGGTAAGATAGTAAGTACTTGTGGTATTAGTAAATCTACTTTTTATCAATATTTCTTATCAAAAGAAGAGCTGCTTTTGGAACTAAAGGAAAATGATAATGGTATTGAGGATTCATTTTATTCTATTCAAGAAGAAATAATACATAAAGCGATTATCGAATTTTCGAATAAACCTTATGAGCAAATTGATATTGATACCATTGCGAAAGCAGTAGGATTAAAACGTACTTCGATATATAAGTATTTTAATAGTAAAGAGGAATTATTAGAAATAAGTTTAAGAAATGAGATTACAAATCGAGAAGGATTAGAGGATGAATTAAGAAGTATGTCATTTGATCCTGTTCTTTTTTTAGAAAGATTATTCAATTATACAATAACATATACGGATAAACCTTATAATAATTTTATGTTTTATAATGCGTTATATTATTCGAAAATTAATAGTGATATTAACACGGTATTGAATGACTTATGGGCTTCTTCTGTGAAGTTGAATGAATATGTATTTAATCGAGGTATAGAAGAGGGGGTATTCAAAAAAGATATCGATACGAAATTACTAGCTCAGATGACATTAGCCAGTATGGGTGGATTTGCAATATTTTCTTATGAACAGTATAGACAATTGCAAGAAGAATATATAAAAACAATATTAGAAAAAATAACTATTGACAAAACAGAAAAATAGTGTTAATTTTATAGTACTAATTACGACGTACGGTTTGAAACGGTACTGATTTATATAAAAAGACCACATCAAGAAGATGTGGTAAAAAAATACCCACAATTCATAGTTAATCTATATGAAAACAATAAATATAGGGAATTAAAAAAGAAGTAAAGTAATTAGTTAAGGTAAATTACCAATTTGGATTCAGGTGTCAAAGGAAAAAGAAACTTTGATAAATATTACCTAGGGCGTGTCTGAAAATTCATCGTACCGTCCTGCACCCTCCACTCAGCGGTCTGAAAGCTCAAAAATTAGTCAACGTAGCCCGCTACGCCTCCTGATTTTTGAACTTCCACCCCACTAAGTAGAGTGCACAGCCCAGCACAAGCAATTTTCAGACGCGCCCTAGTATTCACTTGAACGCGAACATAAGCGAGGAGGAGAAAAATGATTGTAGAAAGTTATAAAGTTAGAGAGGTTGTACCTAGTGAAGAGCATTCTAATTTATTAGATCATGTCTGTACGGTAGGAATAGATATTGGCTCAAGACAATCAAAGGCAGTATTAATACATAATGGAACTATCTACGTAGCAATTACGGCAAGTGGTGTAAGTTCACAGGAGACAGCAGAGAAATTAGTAAGTAAGTTAGTAAAAAAGGCAGAAATTAACCAAGAGGAGATTACAAAAATCATAACAACAGGTTATGGTCGAGTAGCGATTGATTTCTCAAATATTGAAACAAGAAATTTAACGGAAATCACATGTCATGCACTTGGTGCACATTATCTTAATCCATCAACAAGAACGATTATAGATATTGGTGGACAGGATTGTAAAGCAATTAAAGTAAATCCAGAGAATGGTCATGTAATTGAATTTGTTATGAATGATAAATGTGCTGCAGGAACAGGACGCTTTTTAGAAAAAACAGCGGAAATGTTAGGTTATTCTTTGGAAGAATTAGGAGCACGAGCACTAGAATCAAATAAAAAGATTGAGATAAGCAGTCAATGTGTAGTATTTGCAGAGTCGGAAATTATTTCATTAAAAGCAAGAGGAGAAAAGGGCGGTGACATCGCAGCAGGAATTCATTTTGCTACTGCAAGAAGAGTAAAGAATCTTGTAAATCGTTTGGGAATCGAGCCAGAACTTGTTTTCTCAGGAGGAGTTTCAAACAATCTAGGAATGAGGAAAGCTCTTGAAGAAGTGTTAAAACATCCAATTAAGAGTACGAATTTAGATACCGTTTATTGTGGTGCGTTAGGAGCTGCAATCTATGCAACGAAGTCTACAAGTAGTGAATCAAAATTAGAAGATAATAAGGGGGCGGTATAATGAGAATCGAAGAAGTTATTGATCCTAAGTTACAAAGTGAAATATCCGATGTAACAACGTTAGGTGTGGATATTGGTTCAAGAAATGCAAAAGCAATATTAATTCATAAAGGCAATCTATATTCAGCTCTTGTTGCTACAGGAATTAATATGCAGATTACAGCGGAAGAGTTATTAGAAGAGATTTTTGAAAAAGCTGGGATAACAGAGTCAGAACTTCAATATCTAGTTTGTACAGGATATGGAAGGGTTTCATTTTCATTAGAGAGCGTTCCTTCAGAAATACTTACAGAAATCTCATGTCATGCACTTGGTGCACATTATCTGAATGCCAATACACGAACAATTATTGATATCGGAGGGCAAGATGCAAAGGGAATTGAAGTAGACCCTGAAACCGGTAAAGTTGTGAAGTTCCGTATGAATGATAAATGTGCTGCTGGTACAGGAAGATTTTTAGAAAAGGCAGCAAATCTACTTGGCTATACAATGGATAATGTAGGAGAAGCATCTCTTGGCTCTACAAAAGAATTGGAGATTAGTAGCCAATGTGTAGTATTTGCAGAATCTGAAGTTGTTTCACTACGAGCAAAGGGCGAAGATAGTAAAGACATTGCTGCAGGAGTACATTTTGCATCAGCTAAGAGAGTAATAAGTTTATTAAATCAAATCCCATTAGAAGAAGATATTGTCTTTACTGGTGGTGTTTCGAATAATTCAGGTATGAAACACGCATTAGAAACATTACTTGGTCATTCCATTGTAGTACCTAAGATGAATATGGTATATGCAGGAGCATTAGGAGCGGCAATCTATGCACAAAGACTGGCTGTAGAGCAAAGAAATCATATCATAGAAGAGCATACAAAGCAAAAAGTAGATTTGACAGACTTACATAGAAAAATTGAAGATGCAGAGTTATCATTTATTGAACGAAAGGATGTAAAAAAAGTAGGTTATGTATGTACCTATACACCGATCGAGCTTATAAGTGCAGCAGGCGTGGCTCATTATCGTCTAGCGAAATGTGGAGAGCCAAGTGTAGTAAGTCAAGGTGAGCTTATTACAAAGAGTGTTTTTTGTGATGTTACTAAAAGTATCTTAGGACATTTTATGTTGGAAGACCCATTATATGATTCCCTAGATCGAGTAGTTACGTTCTATACTTGTGATTCTATGCGAGCAACGGCTGATGCGATAGATAACTTTTTCAAACCGACATTAGGGTACTCAGTACCAAGAGGAAGTGAAAAGCAATCCGTTCGTGAACAATTCAGAGAAGAAATTATTCATTTTAAAAATGATTTAGAAGAATTAACGGGTCATAAGATTTTGGAAGAAGATGTTCGAGAATATATTGATTTATATAGAAAACTTAGAGAAATGGTAAATAAAATATCTTCATTGAGAAAGAGAAATAATCCTCCATTATCAGGTGCAGAATTCTTAGAGATAACAAGAGCATTTCGAACAATTCCACCGAAAGAACAACTTTCACTATTAGAAAGCATTTATGAACGATTATCTGCTATAGAAGATGATAATGCACCACGATTAAGATTTATGTTAGTGGGTGGAATGATAGCAGATGGGGATCGTCGCATTATGGATTTATTAGAGAAAGAACTTGGAATTGATATTGTAGTTGAAGATCATTGTACAGGAGTGAGTGCTTTCTATAATAATATAGAGCCAAATGATGATCCATGGACAGAACTTGCTAATACATATTTAGATCAAGCGCCATGTGCAAGACAATACCCAATATCAAAACGAGTTGAGTTTTCTGCCAACTTAGCGAAGGAATATAGAGTAGATGCTGTAATCTATACGTATCTAAAGTTTTGCCCTTGCTACGGTATGACAAAATCAAGCTTTTTAAATAAATTTGAAGAACTAAATATACCTGTATTAGAACTTGATAATGATTATTCTGTTGGAGATACAGGACAAATTAAAACAAGATTGGAAGCATTTGTTGAGGTAATTAAAGAAACAAAAGGAGGTAATTTACATTGATAAAAGAACCGAAAAATCAGTTAGAATATATTCAACATAGTAAAGAAATACATAGTTACTCAAAAGCAATTAATAATTTATTTGACTTAGCTCTTACCTATATAGGCGATGCTGAGGAAAGTGTTAGAAATGGAAAAAAGGCAGCGTGGTCAATTGGAGTATATGAGGCACCTTTGTTTTATGCATGTGATACAATTCCCGTTTCTGCAATTGACTTGGGAAGACTTAGTTCACGTAATTCCGTTCAAGTAGCAGAAGAGACATTTGATTTACCAAAAGAAACATGTTCTATGATTTCTGTATTATTAGGAGAATGGATTATGAGAAAGGATAGTCCGATTAAGAAGGTAGTAGGTTTTAATAATGCTTGTGAACCTTTTAATATGGCTTATGAATTAATTCGAGAACATGATTATGAAGTATTTCGTGTAGAAGGAACGATTCGACCTAAAACGAATTATGACGGAAGATTTGATCAACTTGTAAAGTTTCTTGAGAGTGAATTAAGAGAGTTAGCAGTATGGCTGACTGGAAAAGAAATTGACGAAGAACGTATGGCGAATGAGATTGTTCGAATGAATCGAATTCTACGTAAAGTGAGAGTAATCATGAACTTGAGACTCAAGAATCCACTTTATGTAAAGAGCTTACCAACTATGTTTCTTTTAATGGGTACAGGACATTATTATGGAAAACCTGAAGAATATGAAAAAATACTTGACGATTTAATTCAGGAATTAGAAACTGCTGATGTGATAGAACCAGCATCTGGTAAAGTTGTACCATTAACTTGGATTGGAGCTAGAGGACTTGAATTTGGAGTATTCAAAGCAATTGATGATTGTGGTGGTGCACTTTTAAGTTGGTATACACCAAATCCATATGATAAAGATTGGAGAGAAGATATACCACCAGTAGAGAGTATGGCGAGATATCTTATGGATTATTTCCTTGTAACATCTCCTGTTCAACAGATAAAAGGGATTGAGAAAATGATTGAGGAATCTTCTTCAACAGGAATCTTCTTCTATAATTATATTGGTTGTGCTTTTGGTGGTGTTCATGTTGAGATTTTCCGTGATTACTTCCGTAAGATGGGGATACCTAGTATCGGTCTCGACGGTTCATTCCAAGTTGGAGCACCATCTGGACAGTTGTTAACGCGTGTTAGAGCATTTATAGAGATGTTATCGTAGGAGGAGAAAACAATGAGAGGTAAAAGTAAATTCCATATAGCATTGATACTAGTATGTTTTGCTATGCTATTTTCAGGCTGTGGGAAACAAGGAGAGAAGCAATCAAAAGCGCAAGAAAAGAAGGTAGTAATCGGGAATTTGGCAGCAGGAAATGTTATGGTAGGCGATTCCCTTGCTATAGCAAAATATCAAAAGTATCTGGAAGAGGAACTTAATACTATCGGATATGCAGTTGAATATGTAGGATTAGCAAATGGCCCAGCAGTGAATGAAGCATTAGCTGCAAATGAAATTGATTTTGCATCGTATGGAGATTTGCCAGCGTTAGTATTAAAGTCGAATGATATCGATGCTAAAGTGATTGCTACATCGGCTAATATATCTAATATGGGTATCGTTGTTCAGCCGGATTCTGATATTAAGACAGTGAAAGATCTAGAAGGAAAGAAAGTTATATGTACAAAAGGAACGGTACTACAAAAATATCTTTATCAGATTGCAGCGGACAACGATCTTGATCTTGATAAAGTAGAAATTATCAATGCAGGCGCTGATGGAAATGCTTTGTTTACTTGTAAAGAAGCCGATGCATTTGTTACTACTGATTTTGAGATACAATTATTGAAGGAAAATAAGGTAGCGGAGATATTGGTAGATTCAAGAGATGATGCATCTTATGCAACACAATTACTATTTGTTGGTCGTACAAAATACATGGATGAAAATCCAGAAGTACCAGTTGCCATCTTGAAAGCGTTGACAAGAGCATATGAGTTTGCAAAATCGAATCCATCGGAAGTTTATCCAGCACTAAAGTGTTCTGCTGCATCAGATGAAGTTATAAAAGCGATTTATGATTTTGATGATGAAAAATTCGAATACCTTAATCCAGAAATTACAGCAGAGAGTTTATCTAAGTTAGAGGATTTAAATGTGTTTCTAAAGAATAATGGATTTATTGCAAATGATGTTGATTTGGAGCAGTATGTGGATTCTTCTTATTATGAGAAGGCGAAATAATAGATATTGACAAACGTCTTGCAGATGATTATACTTTATATATCATATAATACATATATAGATACTATGATACGTGCGGAGGAGAAAAAATGTCATTATCACAAAAAGAATTAGCAGAGCAGGCAGTGAATTTATTTAGAGGTGGATTATATTGTTCAGAAGCAATTTTGCAGGTGTTCAATAAGGAGTTGAAACTTGATTTAAATGAAAGTGCAATAAAAATGGCTACAGGTTTTGGAGCTGGTTTGGGAGCATCAAAATGTTGTTGTGGTTCTTTAACTGGAGCTATTATGGTTCTAAGTGCAGTAAGAGGAAGAACGACTACAGAAGAGAATATAGATGTGATTTTTCCACTAACGCAAGAATAGCATGATAGATTTAAAGAGAAATTCAAAGCAACTTGTTGCCGTGTGCTTACGAAGAGTACAACATGGGGAGCGCCAGAGCATCATCAGCTTTGCGAACAGTATGTAAGTGGTGCAGTAGAAATTTTAGTAGATATTTTAGAAAAAAGCGAAGAAGATAAAAACTTTGCATTGGATAGAAAAGCAATATAAGTTGTTATAGAAAAGAGCTTTTGCCAAATAGATGAAAATCTATGGAGCAAGAGCTTCTTTTTTTTATTCATAGGAAAGGACTGCCTATGAATTTCTTCTAAAAAGATTATATAGACATATTGACAAGTGTCTATATGTTGGATATAATACATATAGATGATTGTCTATGAGAGGTGAGAAGAATGATGGATAACTATAGTGAATATGTTGGAATGTTTAAGGCGTTATCGGATGTAAATCGAATTATGATAGTAGATATGCTTTCTTGTGGTGAGTTATGCGCTTGCAAGATACTAGAGAAATTTAATTTCACACAGCCGACTCTGTCTCATCATATGAAGATGCTCTGTGATTGTGGTTTAACAAAATCACGAAGAGAAGGAAAATGGACATACTATTCATTAAATGAAGTTGTAGTTGACAATTTCAAAAAATTCATATGCTCTATGACAACGAATAAAGAAGATGGTATTGATAAAGGAGGAACTTGCAATGGCGAAAAATAAAGTAGAGGAAGTTATGGGATGTTTTGGGGAATATGACTGTTCCCAAGCAATTTTATCAGCATGGTGTGAAGAATATGGGCTAGATAAAGAAACTGCATTAAAGTTATCTTGTGGGTTTGCGGGAGGAATGGCACGATTAGGTCATACTTGTGGTGCTGTTACAGGGGCTTATCTTGTGATTAGTCTTAAATATGGAAAATGCCAACCAGGTGATGTCAAAGCAAAAGAAAAAACGTTTGAATTAATACAAGAATTCGATAAACGATTTATTGAGAAGAATGATACTACTAACTGCCGAGAACTTTTAGGTGTTGATTTGCGATATGGTGATATACAATATGCAAAAGAACAAGTGCAGAAAAAATGCTCTGGACTTGTGAGGGATGCTGCTGAGATTTTAGAAGCTATTTTATAGAGTTGCAAGCATTGCATCGTGGAGCGTGTTACTGGTCACGGAGCGAACAGTAACAGCATTTAAGAAAGGAACAACAATGATAAAGATTGCATTTATATGTGTACATAATTCGTGCAGAAGCCAGATGGCAGAAGCATTATGCAGACATTTGGCAGGAGATGTGTTTGAATGCTATTCTGCAGGAACAGAAACAAAGCCACAGATTAACCAAGATGCAGTAAGGTTGATAAAAGAGCTTTATGATATCGATATGGAAAAGACACAGTACTCAAAGCTACTATCAGACATTCCGCCAGTTGATATTGTAATTACGATGGGGTGTAATGTGGAATGTCCTAATTTACCATGTAAACATAGGGAAGATTGGGGACTGGAAGACCCGAGTGGAAAGAGTGATGAAGAATTTATTAAAGTGATAAAGGCTATAGAAGAAAAAGTGTTAGAAATGAAGAATAAATTGTAATACAACTTAATAAAGCTTCTTGACAAAGCAGTAACAAGTTACTATACTATATAGTAACTTGTTACTGCTTTGAGGAGGATGAAGTATGTGGAGTGAAGTTTTTGAAAAATTTGATTGTGACACAATGCATAGGATGCAAGCAATCTTTTCAAGTATATTTGTGTTACAAAATCGAATGCAGACAGCAGGAGATAAAATTCAAACACAAATATCTATGAAACAATGGTTGTTGATTGCGATGACAGAGAGTTGTCCAGAGCCACGAACTTTGACAAACATAGGTAACCTGATGGGATGTTCCAGACAGAATGTTAAAAAGTTGGCGTTATCTCTTGAAAAAAAGGGATTTGTTACGATGCCTTTAGGTAGCAACAATTCTGTACGTATTGAACTTACAGAAAAGGTGAATGAATATGCTCAAGAAATCGGACTGCAGCAAATGCAGACACTAAAAATGTTGTTTGCAGATTTTAATGAAGAAGAAATCAAACAGCTTTTTCGGTTATATGAAAAACTATTTATAGGGATAGAACGTGTAGAAAAATATGCGGAGGAGTCAAAACAACTATGAGCAAAGCGAGGAAAAAGAAGATGTTTGTTGTGATTGGAGTTTTACTTGTTATAATAGGAGCGCTTTTAATCTGGTTCAATATTTCATATTCACCTGTTAAAAAAGAATTTCAAAGAGATATCAATGCTCTGATATCGAAAAATCCATCGCAGGAAAGTAGTGTGGTTTTTAAAGAAAGTGATTTCTCGCATTTGGCAACTGTGGTGCAGAGATATATTGAAAATTGTGGTTACATTGGAACACAAAAAATGTCCTATATGAAAATGGAGTATTACGATGTTGCTTTCATGCAAGGAAGAAAAGGCCCTGCATTGACAATTGATTATAAACAATACAATTTTGTTAGTGAACCATGTAGAATGGCGTTGATTGACAGCAGTATGTTTGGGATCCCGTTTGAGGGTTATGACTATTATCAAAATGGAAAAGGTGGAATGAAAGGTGTAATTGCGAAAGCCATTACCATTTTTAATCAGACTGGTACGGATATGGATAAGGCTTGCTTGGTAACGTTCTTAGCAGAAAGTATGTTTGCACCTACTATTTTGTTGCAAGATTATATTGTACTAGAAGAGGTTAGTGAATATGAGATTAGAGCGACTATATCATATGATGGTATTACGGCAAGTGGTATTTTCACTTTTAATGAGCAATATGAGATGATTTCATTCACTACAAATGACCGAAGTGTTGTAGGAACAGACGGAGCAGTAGAATATGTACCATGGTCTGCCTTTTGCAGTGAATATCAGTTTAGTGATAGTGGCATTAAGTATCCTACGAAATTTCAAGCCGTTTGGAATTATCCAGATGGAGATTTTGTTTATTTTGATGGGGTGATTGGTGGTTTTTCGTATGGTTATTGATAATGGGGATTGTTTGTGCCGCGAATGATGGAAAGTGTAATCGTGTTAATTGAATAATTGTGGAAGCAGTGCTATAATATGCACATAAAATAAGTGTATACTATAGGTATACATATGGTGGAAAAGAGGAATCGCATGAATATAAGTGGATTAATAGAAAAAAAGAATATTTATCAAGCAGGAAAGCAGTATATAGATGCCGTGACCATTTCATCATATGAAAAGGATTTCGAATTGACATTTACACATAATTCAACAGCGATAGAAGGAAATACTCTTACTCTTATGGAGACAAAAGTTGTTTTAGAAGATGGTATATCTATTGGAGGAAAAGAGTTAAGAGAAATTTACGAAATCGTCAATCATAAGAAGGCATACAATTATGTTAAAAGATGTATTGCAGAAGGAAAACAACTTAGTGAGGATATAATTAAAGATATTCATGCAATACTGACAGATAATATTATGGTTGGCGGTATTTATAGAAATCAAGAAGTAAGAATCAGTGGAGCAAAACATACACCACCAGTTGGAAATGATATGTATAATCAAATAAAGAATTTTTATAGTGATTTTATATGGAAACAAAAAGAGTTGAATGCTATTGAATATGCAGCTTGGACTCATGCAGAGTTTGTACGGATTCATCCATTTATAGATGGAAATGGAAGAACATCAAGATTAATAATGAATTTTCAACTTATGAGTGAAGGATTTTTACCAGTTTCCATTGCAAAGGAAAATAGATTAGAATATTATAATGCGTTAGAAGATTATGCTGTGAATGGAGATGTAGAATCATTTTCAAAGTTAATTGCTGTATTAGAAGAGGAACAGCTTGATACTTATTTGAAGTTAATAAAGTAGTATAGAGCCCCAACAGAGGAGAAATTATTCCTTTGTTGGGGTTTTTCAAACGCCCCCGAAAATTAATATGGATTTTATTTCCAATCAATGGTATACTATATAAAAGTAAAATTATGGAACGCATTAAATGAGACAAAAAGATAGCAATATACCATTTTGAGGGGGATTATTTTGAAGAAAATTACGATGGAAGCACAGATAAATGAAACAATTCATTACGCATTGCAGCAAAATTGTATACCAATGATTCGCAGTCTGGTGATAACAAACAGTTCAGAAGAAATTTATACGGATATTACAGTGAAAGTATCCTTTCAACCAGAGTTTGCAGTTCCTTATGAAGTGACGATTAATTGTTTGAAACCAAATGAACCAGTGGAGTTATCACCAATCCGAATGATACCTTCCATGGAGTATCTAGTATCATTGACAGAGAAGGTAGAGGGGAAATTAACAATTGAAGTAAAAGAAGCGCAGGAGTGTATCTGTAGTGAGACATGGCAGGTAGGAATCCTTGCATATGATCAGTGGACAGGCATTAACTATTTGCCAGAGATGGTTGCAGCTTATGTAACACCGATGCATCCGAAAGTAACGGATATAGTTAAGAGAGCAGAAAAGTATCTCAAAGCATGGGGAAATGTAGAGAGATTTACAGGATATCAGACAAAGAGTCCAGAGCAAGTAGAGGAACAGATGAAGGCAGTTTATACAGCGCTACAAGACTGTGAATTAGAACTAGAAGTTCCAACGGTAAGTTATGAGACAAACGGGCAGTGGCTGCATTTGCCAGAGATGGTAGTAGAAGAAGGTAAGGGAACAGCACTGGAATTATCTTTGCTGTATATAAGTTGTCTAGAGGCAATTGGTCTGAATCCAATGCTTGTGTTTCTTAGAGGACATGTATTTCCAGGGTGTCATATGGAAGAAGAATCTTTGGGAGAATGTGTGGAAGAGGATATTACAGTATTACTGGCAAAGAATGAGGATGCAAGTGCTAAGATTCAGTTTATAGAATGTACGGATATTATTCGAGATCATTGTGTGGATTTTATGCAAGCAAAGAAAGATGCACGGGAACATATATCGAATACAGAGATGTTTGTATTTGCAATAGACATTAAGAGCAGCCGTATCAGTGGAATATGTCCGTTGCCTCTTCGAATTCAAAAGGATGGCAGATATGTAACCGTTGATGTGATAACGAATAAAACGTCAGATATGTCAGAAGAATTCCTAGGTTATAATTATAGAAAAAGAGAAGAGAGCAATGAGTCAAATGAACAGGCAAAATTTAAACTATGGGAAAGCAAATTACTGAATTTAAGCCTATATAATACGTTGTTGAATTTTACAAAGACGAAAGCAACGCTGCAGTTGATGACGGCAAATCTTTTTGAGTTAGAAGATCAAATTGTAAGTGGCGAACAATATACAATTATGTGTAAGCCAAAAGATAGTGCGAATATGCGTAGTGGTTTGAATATCTATCCTATTCAAAAGGACGTAGAATATATAGAAGCAATCGCGACTTCGGAATTTACACATAGAAGAATACGAACATTTTTAGAGGAAGAAGAGTTAGGCGAAGCACTGAAAAATATATACAGACAAGCGCGCTCTTCTATAGAAGAAAACGGTGCAAATACATTATATCTCGCATTAGGATTTTTACAATGGTATGATAGCAAACAGAGTAAGGAAGCAAGATATGCACCATTAGTATTGATACCAGTTGAGATACTAAGAAGAGGGGTATCAGATATCTATGCAATCCAAATTCGAGACGAAGAAGTGCAGATGAACATGGTACTACTTGAGATGTTACATAGAGAACATAACATTGACATATCCGGGCTTGATTCGTTACCAATGGACGAATGTGGTGTGGATTTATCGTGTGTATTTCGTGAAGTTCGAAAAGGAATTGAAGGGAAAGCGAACTGGAGTGTAGAGGAGTATGCGTTTTTAGGATTGTTTTCATTCAATGAATTTATAATGTGGAGAGATATCCATAATCGTGCGGAAGAGTTGAAGAAGAATAAGTTAGTAGCAAGCTTACTATCGGGGAAATTAGAGTGGACACCACAAAAGGATGCGATAAACACGAAACAGTTAGGTGAGCAAGTAGCTCCAGTAAATGAGGCGGTTTTGCTCCGTGCAGATTCAACACAACTTGATGCAATCTATACAGCAAGTAAAGGGCAAAGTTTTGTGTTGCAAGGTCCGCCAGGAACAGGAAAATCACAGACGATTGTGAATATAATTACAGATGCATTATTTCATGATAAGACGGTATTGTTTGTAGCACAGAAGAAAACAGCATTATCGGTTGTGTGGAAACGGCTAGAAAAATTAGGACTAGGTTCGTTTTGCTTAGAAATGCATTCTGATAAAGTGCAAAAGGCAGAACTGCTTAGTAAACTAAATCAGACATTGCAGATGGGGAAAACAAAAGCAAATGGAGAATATGAACAAACTGCAATACAAGTTCAGACGATTCGGCAGGAATTAAATCGAGTCGTGGAAGCGATTCATAGAAGAAGAGAGTATGGAATGTCGCTATCAGAAGCCATAAGCAGATATGAAGCGCACAAACAATATAAAGACATTCTAACAATTGATGATACCTGTGTTGCCAAGTTAAAAGAAGGAACATATGAGGAATGGTTAGAAACGTTAAGACAATGTAAACGAGCAAGTGAGGAATGCAAGGAAGGAATCCATAATGTATTTAAGTATTACAAAAATCCGAATTATTCACTTGAATTAAGGGAAACATTTGCAAAGTTATGCAAAGAATTCGAGGAGGACTTACTACAGCTAGAAGAGAATTGTCAAGAGTTTGAGCGTGCTCTCGGAATTCAGATGGAGGGAACGTATTCAAATTATAAAGCATTTGCAGATTTACTTGATTACTTATCAAATGCAAAATATCAGATAGACAGTTTGATGTTAGAACCGGAAAATGAGAAAAAAGAAAAGAACATGAGTGATATTATAGCTTGTGGAAAGGAATATGTGTCACTTGAAAAAGAGTTGGCTCAGATATTTGAAGCAGAAATATATGAGTATGATGTAAATAGCGCATATGCAGAGTGGAAACAGGCATCGTCAAAGTGGCTGATTCGAAGAATGCTAACACAAAGTAAATTAATAAAAGAAATGCGAGCCTATGCAAAGGCACCACTAGATATTGATAAACACACAGTTACGATATGGTATAACAAATTAATAAAACGAATTCAATTAAGCGATTACCTTACTAGTTTAGATGCCGCTGCGACAGGGCATTTCTCCTATCAATGGCAAGGAGTGCATACCAATTGGGAAACGCTAGAGTTGGCATTGCACGATACGCTACAACTGCGAGGGGCATTATCAGAAATCACATTAGAACGAGAAGAAGTAATTACAGCAATCCAAAAGCTTGGGAAACTTGTTGCATTGAATGGCCAAAAGAAAGAATACTTACAAAATGAAATTCGAAATTATCTTGCGTGTTGGCAGTTATGTATGGTGAAGGAAGTAGAATTTGTTAAACAATATGAAGCACAGATTGATTGTTTCCATCAAGAGACAAATTGGATTACAAGGACAAGGGAGGAACTATTAAATTGGAAGAACCATATTGGTGAATTGCGTGATTGGTCGAATCTGTTACAACAAGTGGAGCAGGTGAAACGTTATGGATTTCATAGTGTAGCAGATGCATTTTTATTAGAAGAGATGCAGGCGGAGGAGATTATTAAGAGCTTTATATGTAATGTAAATCTTGCCATAATAAAAAGAACAATAGTAGCAGAACCAATATTGATGGATTTTCAAGGCGTGAAATTTGAAGATACTATGAAACAGTATCAAGAAGTAACAGAGGAATTCAAGAAACTTGCTACAGAGGAGTTAATAGCAAAACTATCGTCAAGAATTCCTAGAGTTTCAGAGCAAGGTGAACATTCTTCTGAGCTAGCAATTTTGCAAAAAGCAATCAATGATGTGGGAAGAATGACAAATATCCGAGAACTGTTTGCACAGACGCAAACCGTAATTACAAGAATATGTCCATGCATGCTCGTGAGTCCAACATCAGCAGCGCAGTATCTTGATGAGTCATTTAATAAATTTGATTATGTAATCTTTGATGAGGCTTCCCAGATACCAACATGTGAGGCAGTTGGAGTAGCAGCAAGGGGAGAACATGTGATTATTGTGGGAGATTCCAAACAATTGCCACCGACGAGTTCTTTACGTGATACCTATTATGATATGATGAATTCTGAACTTGAAGATTACGAAAGTGTATTTGATGCTTGCGTGGCATTACCTATGCCGCAAAAACATCTGTTATGGCACTATCGTTCACATCATGAGAGTCTGATTGCATATAGCAACGCTAAATATTATGGACAATGTCTATATACGTATCCACCTTCAAATGAAATGGATTCCAAGGTTACGCTTGTATCAATTGAAGGAGCTTGCGATAAAGGAACGACAAAACAAAATCAGGAAGAGGCAGCAGCTATTGTAAATGAAATTTGTAATCGTCTTCTTGATAATGAGCAAAGAAATGACAGTATAGGTGTAATTACATTCAGTTTAGCGCAACAATATCTAATAGAAGATTTGTTAGAGAAGGAATTTGAGAATAATTTGCAATTATGTGAGATTCAAAAAGGTATGCAAGAACCTATTTTAATCAAATATGTTGATGCTGTACAAGGGGAAGAAAGGGATGTTATCTTATTATCTGTTGGATACGGAGCGGATAAAGAAGGGAAGCTATCTAG
>NZ_JAVBNS010000275.1:0-34205 GCF_031551385.1 Anaerosporobacter sp. | reverse complement strand
AGCACAAGCTAGTAAGACCCCTGAAAGACGATCAGGTAGATAGGACAGAGATGGAAGTGTGGTAACACATGTAGTTGACTGTTACTAATAGGTCGAGGGCTTAACCAAATGAAATGTCTAAATTCAATGTGTAGTTTTGAAAGTACAATAGTGCTTTTAATGGCCTAGTGGCTCAGTTGGTTAGAGCGCCGCCCTGTCACGGCGGAGGTCGAGGGTTCGAGTCCCTTCTGGGTCGTCACAGAAATGTGATGATAAAATTAAATAAAATAAAATACTTATTATAGACAATCGTTTATAATATCCCATGGGATCATAGCTCAGCTGGGAGAGCACCTGCCTTACAAGCAGGGGGTCACAGGTTCGAGCCCTGTTGGTCCCATTAATGCCGACGTGGCTCAATTGGCAGAGCAGCTGACTTGTAATCAGCAGGTTATCGGTTCAAGTCCGATCGTCGGCTCTACTTCAAAGAGTAATCTTAGGGGTTAAATATGGAAGGGTTCCCGAGTGGCCAAAGGGGGCAGACTGTAAATCTGTTAGCTACGCTTTCGAAGGTTCGAATCCTTCTCCTTCCATTAGCAATTATAAATTGCTTAAAAAAAGTTTAATATAGTATAATTATTGTCGCGGGGTGGAGCAGTCTGGAAGCTCGTCGGGCTCATAACCCGAAGGTCGTAGGTTCAAATCCTGCCCCCGCAATCTGAAAACAAAATATTGTTTTCTATGCCCAGATAGCTCAGTCGGTAGAGCAGAGGACTGAAAATCCTCGTGTCGCTGGTTCGATTCCGGCTCTGGGCATTTGTTATGGAAAAACATAATAAATACAATTAAATATGGGATATTAGCTCAGTTGGTAGAGCACTTGACTTTTAATCAAGTTGTCCGGGGTTCGAACCCCCGATGTCTCAGTAATTAGGAAAAAGAAGTGTTGAAAAATCAGCACTTCTTTTTTTATACAAGAATTTATTTTATAAAGGGATAATCACAAAAAATATATTTATTTAAGAGAAGACTTACAGATTAATGAATCTACATCAGTACCAATATCGTTTGCAATTACCTGACATTTAGTAATAAGTAAATAAAAAATATTTTTGTCTTTTTCATTACTCAAGCTTTCATAGTTAGCTTGTCCTTTCGAAATTATAATATCAGCATTTTGATAGATTTTAATAAAATCAGAACTGACTCTATTAAGTACAGTGCCTAGTGAGTTATCACCGTTACTGATTATCTTAGCATATTCATCAACTCCAACAGAATATGCATCTTCTTCTATGGAGTCGTTAATAACAGGCTCACCTCTTACGCCAAAGAAGATAGTAATAGAGGGATTAAGTTCCTTTATTTTCTTTATGAGTAGTTTATCTAGACAAATCTCGCCGCAATTATCACCAAGATAGAGAAGTGACTTACATGATTGAAGACCCTCTATTAATATATCAGAATGATCAATAACAAAGTTTTGATTTTCAACATTATTAAAATGTGTCATAATATCTTCTAATTTATTATTATGGATAGGGTTAAAATCAATTATATTTGCTAGTGCAGCATATTTAAGTGCTTGCTTTAATGGATTAGAACTCTGATTTATATGTTCCTCAAATGTGCTTAGCATGTCTTGAAACATGGTATTATAATATTTTCGTATTTCAATATAGGGATCATTATTTTGAGTATGCTTTTTTAATAAGTCAAAAGTTGATCCGATTATTTCAGGATTAGTTTTGTTAAAATCAACTTTACTAAGATATTCAAAAACAGTATGAAACAACTGTTCTTTATCTTCAACGGTAATAATGTCGGTAATTTTGACGATTTGATTAACTAAGCAGGGAAAACATTTATAGTTTATTTGCATGGTTCTTACTCCTCTATAAATTTTATACATAGTTTGCAAAAAGAAACTTTTTAGATTTAGTTTAACTGCAGTTCATAAAAAAAACAATAGTCTGATAGAAATAATTGAATAACAATGAATTTCGTGATAATATGTAAGAAATGTATTATAGGGAGAAAAATATGAAAAGAAAATTTAGTTATAGCATTGTGTTGATAATTATGGTATGTTGTTTTTTGGAAGGTTGTGCTAAAGAAAATTCAAATAAAAAAATTATTGGACTTTGGATGAATCAATATACAGACATAATTTCATTTGTGGATGTTCAAAATTGTTCAATAAATAATATGACATATACATATAGAATATATGATGAAAATCATTTACAAATTATTTCTAATGATAAATACACATATGAATATATATTTAAATTGGATAATAATAAGCTATATTTAAAACAAAATGGAACAGATATTTATGAGGAATATACAAAAGATGAAGACGAACAGAAAAAAATACTTGAGGAAAACAAACAACAGGTTGATAATAATAAAGCAGAAAATGAAAAACAGGATAAGATAAATAATTTAAAGGAAGAGGTGAAGAGGTATCAAAGCTTAATTCAAGATGCTAATGAGAGAATATCTAACAATAAGAATAGTATAGAAGAGTGGGAGCAAGACTCACTTGATAGAATTGCTGAATGCGAAGAAGCTATTGCATATGGAGATGATGCAGAATACCAAATAAATCAAAGAGACGATTTACTTACAGCAAATAATGAAGCAATCCAAAGTTGTAAAGATAGAATTGTAGAATTGGAAGAAGAAATTACATATTATAAGGACGAAATAGAGAAGTTACAAGAGCAAATTGATAATTTAGAAAGAGCATAGATAATAATTAAGGGGATTAAGCAGGAGGTGATGAAAACGATAATTTTACTATATCGTAAAAAAACTTTTCCAAGATTCATATGAGATATTGGAAAAACATTTTGCTTATAAAAGGTATATTCAAAAATGAAAATACAACAAATAGAAACACAACGCTTATACATAAGAGGATTTACAAAAGATGATGCAAGGTTCGCTATTAGTATATGGAATGACCCAGAGATGGGTGAATATCTACCTGATCCGACGTTGGAAGATATTGATGAAGCATATCTGAAACAAATTGAAGAATTGGGTGAGCATAATACGTGTTTTTATTTGATATCGGAATTAAGGGAATCACATGAAAGAATAGGTACATGTAGTTTTATTCCGAGCAAAGATGGTACTGTATATGATATTGCCTATTGCGTTCACAGAATGTATTGGAATAATGGTTATGCTACAGAGATGGTAAACGGAATGATAGAGTATGCGAAACAGCATGGAGCAAAAAAGATTACAGTTAATGTTAACAAGGATAATGTAGCGTCTAATACGATTGTTAAAAAGTTTGGTTTTGAGGTAGTTGGAGAGCATACATATAAAAAATCTGGAACGGATTTAGAGTTTACAGATTATAAATATGAGTTAAGCGTATAACAAACCCAAGGTATAACGAACTTACAGGTGATTGTACTGATAACTTAAATAATAAAGTGGTTAAGTCATTTGGATTCAAATTTTTAAGCTGAGGTTCAAGTAATTAAAAAAGGGAGTGTTGATTTTCAGCACTTCTTTTTTAGTAGATTGATAACACTTTTTATATACATAGACAAATTCATTTGTTTTAAGACGTATCTATTAGTATTACAGCGTGGTAATATCATGTATACTAAAATAACATTGCGTTATGTCGATACATCATATTACAGGGGGGAGAAAAAATACATATGAAAACAAAAATACTAATTGCAATTCCTATAAAAGATAATGAGTTACAGGAATTAAAAAGCTTTTTGTATAGTGAAGAAGCAGATATTTATGTGTTTCCAGAAGGATTTTTGCATGATACATTTTTAGAGGAGGCTTTAAAAATTATATGTGAGAGCAAAAAGTTTGTAATTACAGGATATAAAGAACAATCACTAGAGGGAACATTTGAAAAGGCATTAATAATAGATAATGGAGTAATAATCGGAGAATATGCAAAGTGTGTATTAACAAAAGGGGAACGAGAAAAAGGAAAAAAAGGTGGTAACAAAATTCATTGTATCAATACGAAATTCGGGAAAATAGGAATTCCAATTTGCTATGAAATACATTTTCCTGAGGTAGCGAGGATTATGGCGAATGAGTCACCTGTGTTATTGGTTAATATTATTGGAACTGGGATGTATCATGAGACACAGTATGAACAGTGGACAACGTTAGCGAAAGCAAGAGCAATTGAAAATGAAGTATTTGTAATAGGATGTTCTCATTATAAGGGAGAGATACCATTAGCATTTGCTTATTCACCAGAAGGAAAGCTATTGTTAGAAAAGAAAAATTATTATGGTGGAGTAGCAATTGAAGTTGATTTAAATGATAGCAATAAAAAGGCAATAAATTATCTCTCTGACCGTATTCCAGAGATGTTACTGCTCACATAAAACGTTCACAGTAATCTAGAGATTACGATTGTTTAGGGAAAAGCATTGACACATTTATAGATTGGAGTTTAAAATATAACATAATTATAGAGAATTAATGGTAATGATAGAACTTGAATTTAATAGGAAAAAGAAAGGAGTCATGCATAGTACGATGTCTGTAATAGAAGTAATAGAAATAGTGGACATAGTAAGCAGATAAGCAACAACTATGCATGGAATATATATAATGAGATTAGGATTTATAGGTTGTGGTAACATGGCAAATGCGATGTTAGGTGGTATTATTAAGAATGGTATTGTTAGAAGTGAGAATATTATCTCTTCGGATTTAAATCAGGTGGCATTAGAGGCAGCAAAGAATACACTTGGTATTCAAGTTACAACGGATAATAAAGAAGTAGTTGAAAAATCAGATATGATTGTACTTTCCGTTAAGCCACAGTTTTATGCGACTGTAATTAATGAAATTAAGGATAGTATTACTGATAAGCAGATTGTTATTACTATTGCGCCAGGACAGACCTTAGATGGGCTTAAAACAGCGTTTGGACGTGAATTAAAGATTGTTCGTACTATGCCAAACACACCAGCTTTAGTAGGGGAAGGTATTACGGCTATGTGTTATAACAAGAATGTTACAGAAGAGGATGCAGATTTAGTGGAATCTGTATTGGCTGGTTTCGGTAAAGTTGAAGTGGTTAGTGAGAATTTGATGGATGCAGTTGTTGGTGTAAGTGGTAGTGCTCCAGCGTATGTGTTTATGTTTATTGAAGCGTTAGCGGATGGTGCTGTTGCAGCAGGAATGTCACGTGATAAGGCATATAATTTTGCGGCTCAGACTGTACTTGGAAGTGCGAAGATGCTTCTTGAGACAGGAAAACATCCAGGAGAATTAAAGGATATGGTATGCTCTCCAGGTGGAACTACAATTGAAGCGGTTCGTATTTTAGAGAAGGAAGGCTTTAGAAGTAGTGTTATGGAAGCTGTGAAGGCTTGTGTTGATAAGGCTAGAAATATATAAGACTAGAAATATATAAAACTAAAAAGATATATGGCTAAAGCTTTATAAAGTAAGAATTTAGTAGCCTAACTATGAAGAATATAGCAGGTGTTTTTAGTTAGTGAAAGTCACAAAACTAGCGTATAAAAGTATTTATAAATAAACAATATCTTATTTAAAGAGAATAGGAAGCAGGAATTGATACTATGATAAATGTATTGGATAATAAAGAGCAATTTAATATAGTTGGTAGACATACATGGCAGGAAGATATTCTATATCTAGGATATTCGGCATCTTATATTGAGTTTTGTTTTAAGGGGACAAGACTGGATCTTTCGTTAGTAACGGATTTATATAGGGACAAGGAAGATAAAGAAGATATTTATCATGCTTGTTTAGCGATATTTATTAATGACAACGAAGAACCCGTTAAGAGAATAGAATTGACGAATAAGCAGGAAACAGTTACTGTTTTTGAATCTGCGTCGACGCAGGAAGTGACAATTCGCCTTATGAAGTATTCAGAAGCAGCATTTAGTAAATTAGGATTTCAGTCTATTCTGTTAGATGGAGAAGTGTTAGCACCACCTGCCAGAAAAACAAGAAGAATAGAGTTTATAGGAGATTCAATTACTTGCGGTTATGGAGTTGAAGGGGCAAGTGATTCCGATATATTTACAACAATGGAAGAGAATCCGATGCTTGCTTACGCATGCCAGACTGCAAGATTACTTGATGCAGAGTTTCAATTAGTTAGTTGGAGTGGTATTGGAATTATTACGAATTATGTAGAGGAAACAATAAATGAGCCATTTTTAGATCGATGGATTATGCCTGCATTATATGAATATTCAGATGGGGAGTTAGAATCGTCTTTACAAAAGGAATGGTTTGAGGTTTGGGATAATTGCAGATATACTCCCGATGTAGTTGTAATAAACATCGGAACGAATGATGCGAGCTACACGAGAGGAATAAAAGAGAGACAAGAGTATTTTGCGAGTGAATATCAAAAGTTTCTTGTTAAGGTTAGAGCAAAGAATCCAAATGCGTATATTCTTGGTGTACTTGGTAGCATGAATGAAGAATTATGTGAGATTGAGCAGGAACAGGTTTTGATTAGACAAGCTGCTGGAGATAACAAGATAAGATATATTAGATTACCGTTGCAGGATGAAAAGGATGGGGTGGCTGTACATTGTCATCCGAGTGCAATTACGCATAAAAAGGTTGCAGAAGAAATCGCATCTTATGTAGCTAAGTGGGTAGAATGGAAATAACTTGATAAGTAATAAGCATTGTTAAATAGTAATTAGAATTTATTATAAAAGGGGCTTAGATATATTTATGAAGAAAAAGATAGAGCAATTATCTAATATAATTAAAGAAAGCAATAATATTGTATTCTTCGGTGGTGCAGGTGTATCTACAGCCTCTAATATACCAGATTTCAGAAGTTCGAATGGTCTATTTAGTAAACGATTAAACCGTTCCTTTACACCAGAGCAATTGGTATCTCATACATTTTTTATGCGCTATCCAGAGGACTTTTATGAATTCTATAAGGAGAAGCTAGTGTATCCAGATGCAAAACCGAACGCATGTCATATAGCATTAGCAGAATTAGAAGCTATAGAAAAACTAAAAGCTATCGTAACACAAAATATAGATGGCTTACATCAAATGGCAGGAAGTAAAGCCGTATATGAGCTTCATGGGTCTGTTCATCGTAACTATTGTATGCAATGTAAAACATTCTATAATGGAGATTATATAGTTAATTCAAAAGGAATTCCAACGTGTGAAGCATGTGGTGGAGTAATAAAGCCTGATGTCGTATTATATGAAGAGGGATTAGATGAGGACACAGTATCAAATGCGGTGCAAGCTATTTCAGAAGCGGACACTTTAATAATAGGTGGAACTTCTTTGGTTGTGTATCCAGCAGCAGGACTGATTCAGTATTTTAAGGGAAAAAACATGGTTGTAATTAATAAAACTACAACACCAGCAGATTCAAAGGCTGATTTAATTATTAGTGAGGATATTGCAGAAGTCTTTGCACAAGTGATGAGAAGATTAAATTAGAGAGAAGAGAAGTCGAGAATTGTAGATTAAGATATATAGATAGAAAGACATGTGATTTGGTAAAATGCTTGAAAAAGTGATAAAATATGTCTTGATTTAACAAGTAAATAGTAAAAAAGTACTAGACTTTAGTCATAAAAAGGTGTATAATAATGTAAATTAATGCAATTTATATGGCAAAACCACACCATATCTGGTACATATGTTGAATGCTTAAATCTAGCAATTCTTAATAACTATTTATAATCTTAATTTATTATCAAAGGTAATTCCTTTATTTATTTTAATTAGTTTTCTAATATAATTCTTTTTTATCAATGCAATCAATTCTTTTAGTGTGTAAATATATAAATTACTTAATTATATTCTAAATAAAAATTGTTAACTATAGGTTATAAGAGTTAACGTAAAGTTTAGGATATTGAAAGATTAAAAACAGTAATGACAGCACCATTTTGAATTGTTTTTCAAATTAGTGCTGTCATTTTAGGTTTTATATGTTAGAAAACGATTTTACTTGTGTTTTTAATCCTGATAAAATATTTGAGCAATTGGTGAATCTTTTGATAAAATTAGTGTTTTATTACTACCAGAAAGTGCTTGCTTCGCTGCATCTAAGGAACGTACATAGGAGTAGAAATCACTGCGTTCTTTATTAGAATAAGCCTCTTCAAGTATTTTCATATACTCAGCTTCGCCTTCGGCAATAAGTTTATCAGCTTTAAGATTAGCATTGGATAACATAACATTAATTTCATTGTTTGTTGTATTCTTGATTTGATTGGCTTCTGAATTACCTTCGGCAGTATATGTAGTTGCAATGTTTTCACGTTCAGAAATCATACGTTCATATACGGCTTCCTTGTTACTATCAGGAAGATCAAGATGTTTGGTTTCAACAGTTAATAATCTGATTCCGTATTGATTCATAGTACTTCCGATATTAGAGAAAACTTTTGTACTTAGTTCTCCATCACGGCTTGTTATTAAGTCATTCTGACTCATACTACCAATAATTGTTTTCATTGCATTATAAACGGCAATATCGATACGGCTTTCTGCGTTTGTTACGGAAGCATTTAATGTTTGGGCAAAGGTAACTGGATCAGAAATTTGCCATGTAACATAACTATCTGTAATCATTGTTTTCTTATCCTTTGTGATAACATCAGATGTTGATAGATCATACAATAGGATGTTACTTGGTATCTTTTGTGTTGATTGTATAAATGGTACTTTAAATGAGATACCTGCTTCTGTTCGTGTATTTTTAATTTTACCAAATTGCTTAACTACACTGTATTCATCTTCTCTTGTTATAACTATACTTTGTGATAGTGTTATAACAGCTAAAAGAGCAACAACGCCTATAATAATTTTTTTCATGTAAATGTCCTCCCTGTATTATTGATTATCATCTGAAGTAGTATTTTTATTTGTTGAGTTTGTTCCTGTAAAGCTATCAAGTGGAAGGATTTTTTGAATATCACCAGAACCACTATCAATAATAACTTCTAAGGAAGGTAGTAAATCTTCCATTGCTTCATAGAACATTCTTTTTTTCGTAATCTCTGGGTTCTTAACATACTCCTTATACATTGCATTAAACATAGCAACTTGCCCTTGTGCTTCATTGATACGTTGTGTTTTCTTTGTATTTGCTTCTTGTAAAATGTTATCAACGTCTGCTTCGGCAGCAGGTAATTTTTCGTTTCGATATTTTTGAGCATTATTAATGATAGTTTCTTTCTGTTGCTTAGCAGTTTCAACGGATTTAAATGCTTGCATTACCTCTGTTGTTGGTGGTTCTGCATCTTGAATCGTAATATTTATTAATTGTAATCCAAGGTCTTGGTTTTCTAATTTTGCTAGAATCATTTCTTTTATTTCAGATTGGATTTCACTCTTACCATCTGTTAATACGCTATCGACTTTGTAACTGCCTACCACAGTACGGATACAACTTTGAGAAATATTCTTGAGAATACTAACAGGTTGCTGTGAGCCATATAGATATCTAGTTGGATCACTTACCTTATATTCAACATAAAAATCTACATTTACGAAGTTAAAATCATTTGTAATCATCATAGATTCATAGTAGTTGGATTCATTGCTATCTTGGTCATAACCAATAGAAAAGCCACGAATTGTAGTATCGATTTTATGTACATTCTGAATAAATGGAATTTTAAAATTTAAACCGGGTCCTACAACTGTTGTTGCTTTGCCAAGTGTTGTAATAACACCTTGTTCTTGTTCGTTAATTGTGTAGACTGAATTAAAGACTATAATTAAAAAAAGAATTACAGCAGCTACAACTTTTGTTATAAACGTAATCTGTTTTGTTTGTCTTTGATAAGACGACATTTCTTCATTAACATTTTTCATTTCCATACCTCTTTCTTTGTGGTTAAAATATAGTTTGTAAGTATTCCCTCATTAAGTTCGATGAAGGTAGTATAGCATATTTGAAGGACTGTTTCTTAATGAAACGATAAGTATTGTATTAGAATATGATTAAGAATAAATTGATAGATAGATAAATGTATTGATAGAAATAAATTGACAAATATAGAAATTATTTTATAATAGTGGTATGAGTTGTACGACTATCATTTTGGAGGAACTATTTTGGAAGAGTTAATAACGAGTTTATGTAATTTACATTTTACAAAATTAGAGGCGCAAATATATATCACGTTACTTGAAAGTGGAGAATTAACAGGCTATCAGATAGCTAAGAAAATTCATATATCAAGATCAAGCGTATATTCTGTTCTAGATAGTATGCATGAGAGAGGCATTCTTATGTTATTATCAGGAGAACCTCTTGTATATCGAGCAGAGAATCCAGATACATTAATACCTAAATTAAAGCGCCAATTCTCTGAAAATGCAGAAGAAGCACAATTAAAATTAAAAAATATTGCGAAAGATTCAGGACAAGAACAGTTTTTTAATTTAAAAGGATTAGATAATGTTATCGCAAAGGCAAGAGAGTTACTGTTACAAGCCAAAAAAGAAGTATATATGAATACGGATTTTTCCCTTCATTTATTTGATAAGGAATTTAAGATTTTGAAAAAACGTGGTGTTCGTATTGTTGTGTTTTCATTTGCAAATCTAAATTGTGATGGGCTTGATATTGAATTCTATTCCCATTATAGAGGTGAGTGTACAGAAGGTCATCCGACAAGAATGATGCTTGTAACGGATTTGAATATTACTTTGATTGCGGATGCTTATAAAGATCGTCCTGAATTTCTTGGTACGGTAACGCAGAATAGCTTGATGGTATCAATCATATCAGAGCACATCCATAATGATATCTACCTATTGCGCTTAAAGGAAAAGAAGAATTTTGTTTTTGATGAGTCTATTACAATTGGTACGATGCTTGAGAAGAGATAGGTGTGAAGTCTATGGCACATAGTTTTCAAGTTATAAGAAAGGCATGGTTATTAAAATAGAATATGAAACCAGTGAAGAAAATTGCAGTTATACATGATATATGTGGAGTTGGCAAGGCTGCCATGACCAATATTGTACCAATTCTAAGTATTATGGGATTCGAAGTTTGTCAAGTTCCTACAATGTTATTATCGACTCATACAGGTGGATATGGGAAGCCTTATGTACAGAAAATAGATGGATATATGACAGGCTGTCTTACACATTATATAGAGCAGAATGTTACGTTTGATATGATATTTGTTGGTTATCTTGGAACAGAGGAAAGAATTAAGGAAGTAAAACAATTTTTAATTAATTATAGAGAAGTAAATCCAGAAGTAACAATTATTTTAGACCCTATATTTGGTGATAACGGTTCATGTTACTCTAATTTTACGATGGAGTATGTGTCGCAGATGCGTATGGTATTATCTTATGCTGATATTATTCTTCCTAATTTTACAGAGTATTGCTTATTGCTTGAGGAAGATATGAATGTTATTTATAATAATAAAGATGCTGCAACATATCCATGGCATAAGAAGCTGGAGCGTTTTACTGTTAAAAATGCAATAATTACAAGTATTCCGCTTAGTAACAACGAAGAAATTGGAATTGCAATTGTTGATGAAGATAACATCGATATCTTGTCTTTTCAAAAGTGCAGTAAGTCTTATCATGGGACAGGTGATATTTTTGCAGGAGTATTTTGTGGTGCTGTCTTACAAGGAGATAGTATTTTGCAGGCGTGCAAGAGAGCGCATTCCTTTGTAGTAGAATGTTTAGAGGAAAGTATGAAATATGACTATGATAAGAGGGAAGGCGTTATATTAGAGCCACTTCTTAGAAAGTTATTATAATGAGAGAAGATGACTAAAATGTCTCTTTTATATGTAACTTTAAGTATGTTTAAATAAATATATGTTGTTTAAAATTAATTTAAAAACTGTCACAAAATGAAATTGGAATATTCATTTTGTGACAGTTTTTAGTTTGTAGTAAAGCTATGGCGATGCACTTATTTAATAAAATAAATCATTTCCGCTTACTCAATATCAACTTCAACCCCTGAATTTTTCTTATATACACGATTGTCCTGATGGCGAGTTTTTCTAAGTTCTACACTATCAAATATAACAGAAAAATCGTAATCAGCTGGATATAGGTCGGCAGCAGATGTTTTTAATTTAATACGTTTATGGTTAACAAGCTGTTTCTTACCACGAATCTGTACACATATTTCTCCTTTGAAATTAGGAGTTGGTTCATATACAAGACCTAGAATCTTCTGAGGATACACGATAACACTGTCTCCAATATGATATTTGTTACCGTTGTTTTTCTCTAGCTTTTTAGGATTTGTTTTTACTAGTTGTGTCGTGCTAGGTTGGTTTTTCAATTGGCGTAGTGGAGTTGTGGGGAGTGCTGTTTTTTTTGTAAAGGGTTCATTTATAGGGGAACTGCCTGTTTGAGTTTGTGTTGTTTCATGGTAAGCATAATATTTTGCGATATCTAACATATGGTCAGGTAATCCAAGTTGTTTGGCTATATATAGAGCGCAACTTTCACCAGCTTCTCCTATAATTAGTTGATACAATGGACGTAAACTTTCACGGTCAAATGTCATTCGAGCATTTATTAATCCTTCTGTTTGGGCTACATATTCTTTTACCTCTGGGTAATGAGTGGTAGCAACAAATCTACATGGAATCGAGCGAAGTTCTTCAAGTATTGATATGGCAATTCCCATTCCTTCCGCAGGGTCTGTTCCAGAACCTAGTTCGTCTAGGAGTACAAGACTTTCCACAGTTGCGGTCTGTAGAATGTGGATAACGTTTGTAATATGAGCAGAGAAGGTGGATAGGTTTTGGGTGATACTTTGCCCATCTCCAATATCGCATAGGACCATATTGTGCATTGCAATTACACTACTGTTTTGAGCTGGGATGTGCAGACCGCATTGTGCCATTGTTGAGAGCAGCCCTACTGTTTTAAGTGCTACGGTTTTTCCGCCTGTGTTTGGCCCAGTAATAACAATTCCGATCGTCTCTTCATCCATGTGAAATGTAAGTGGTACACATTCATTTGGATTTAGAAGTGGATGTTTCCCGCTTTCAATATGAATCGTTGGAGCTGTTGTTAACGTTACTTCCTGCGCATTCAAATCTGCACTTAACTTAGTTTTTGCAAATATAACATCAAGGCTTTCCATAATCTCTATATTCATACGTAGGGCATCCTTGGATTCTAGTACGAAGGAAGTAAGGATATAGAGAATCTTACGGATTTCATTATCTTCCATTATGTGAAGAGAAGAAATCTCTTCTTGCAGTTTGGATACTATAGTTGGCTCTATAAAGTAAGTAGAGCCTGTGGCAGACATGTCTATAACACTACCGCTTACTTGGTGTTTGTATTCTCTCTTTACTGGAAGTACTGAGTGACCATTTCTTGTTGAGACATACGTGTCAGTAAAGTATTCACGTTTGCTGCGTAGTAGTGATTCTAATTTTTGCTTAATAGCAGTTTGTGAACTTTCAATTTTTCGTCTTATGTTTCTTAACTCTGTTGATGCACTGTCATCTATTTGATTATTGTAAATGGATTTGTTCAATTCTTCATATAGTGCATCCAGTGTATCAATTGAATAGGCATAAGAGGTTAGTGAAAGTTGCAAATCATTACCTCGCTCTAAATAGCGTTTTAAGCGTTTACAGCTTGTTATGAATTGTATAACGGTTGTAAGTTGTTCTGGTAGTAGAATACCATCTTGCTCGCATAGTAGTAAGATATCTTTCAAGTTCTGCATAGCTGATAATGGTGGATTACCAAGATAATCAAAGAGTTTTCTTCCTTCTGTTGTCTCAGCCATCTTACGACGAGCTTCGTCCTCTTTTAAATAAGGGCGTAGAGAAGCTAGATTCTCTTTTGCAAAATCACTTACTGCATATTCTGTTAATTTTGATAGTATCTTATCGAATTCTAGTGTTAGTAGGTTTGTATCAAGAGTTTTGATTTTATTTGTATTCATTTCATAATCCTTCTTTTCTAATATATTATAGTTGTGTAACATAATGAGTAACTTGAAGGGCATAGTCCTAGATAAGTTACCATAACAAAAAGATATGGGATTACGATTGATGAGAATGATAAGAGAGTTGCAGACAAATGCCAATAATAGACTTTAAGAAAAGTCTAAACTGGTAGCGTTGACTTGGGATGATAGTGCCAATTTAAATGGAGTTTATATTGACATAGTTATCCTAAAAAAGACGCAAAAAAAGATTGAAAGAAACACACCTTCAACCTTACTTTACACGTAATATATAAAGATATTGTATGTGGCTCTATAAAAGGGCAGAATACGAGCAGGAATCTGCAATCGTCTCATCATTACTATTTAATTCGTAATCACCATTTTATCAACCAATAACATACAACACCATCCTTTCAAGATTTTATAAAGTTACTATATCATAGTTGATAGGATATTGTCAAATAGGTTTTTAATTAACTGATTATAGAACAAAACTTGACAAGCATGTCGATATTTATTATAATTTATGAAAATAGAAAGTTATAAAAAGTACTTTTATATGGTTATGAAGATAAGGGAGTAGTTAGCACGTAGTGTAATAAAGTCAACATACTGATGGAGAACATCTGGCTTTATTTTAAATAATGAGACTTGTCTGCAATATTTTTGTTGCAGACAAGTCTTTTTCTATGTCACTGATAATTAAAAATTTGAATTATAGTTAATATAAGATGCTATGTGCTAGTTTGTTACTATATATTCAGATTCAATGAATTTAGCGTGCTACCTCTAAAAAACAAGAAAGAAGGATAAAAAACATGAGCTTTTTGGAATTATTTTTATTAGCAGTAGGATTATCAATGGATGCGTTTGCGGTATCAATCTGTGAAGGTCTTTCTATGAAAAAACTAGATGTAAAACGTGCAGGTATATTAGCACTTTTCTTTGGTGGATTTCAAGCTGGAATGCCTGTAATTGGATATCTATTAGGAAAGAATTTTCAACAGTACATTACTTCTGTTGACCACTGGATTGCCTTTGTCTTACTTGCAATTATCGGTGGTAATATGATTAGGGAAGCCCTTGGTGAGGAAGATGAGAAAAAAGAGGACAAGAAGTTTAATCTTAAATATGTTACGGTTTTAGCAGTAGCAACAAGTATTGATGCTCTTGCTGTTGGTATCACATTTGCCTTCTTAAAGGTTCAAATTGTTGCAGCAGTTGCTTTAATTGGTATTACTACATTTGTGATATCTTTCGTTGGTGTAAAGATTGGTAATGTATTTGGTACAAAGTATAAGTCAAAAGCAGAATTATTTGGTGGAACAATCTTGATTATTATAGGTCTTAAAATTTTAGTTGAGCATCTTGGATTAATTGGGTAAGTTATATTAGGTGTTGTTATATAAAATATAGGCTACTTGCAGAGTTTAAGTTATCTGTAAGTAGCCTATATTTTTGTTATATATTATGTTGAAGTTTCCCAGTGGAGCATTTGGCTAAGCTCCTAGGATTGCTCTTTGTTAATTACAATAATGCAATATTGTTTTTCGCTGCACATTCCATGATATCTTCTGGCCAGATTGATGCTTGAACCTCTCCAATATGTGCTTTGCGAAGGAAGAACATACAGATTCTTGATTGACCGATACCACCACCAATTGTATATGGTAATTCTCCATTTAATAATGCTTTTTGGAATGGTAATTCAGCACGTTCTGTACATCCACTGATTTCAAGTTGTTTACGAAGTGCATCTTCGTCAACACGAATACCCATAGAAGAAAGCTCTAGGGCAATATCAAGAACAGAATAATAGAAAATGATATCTCCGTTTAATGTCCAATCATCGTAGTCAGGTGCACGACCATCATGACGCTCTCCTGAATTTAATGCACCACCAATTTGCATAATGAAAACAGCACCCTTTAATTTCGCGATGTTGTATTCTCTTTCTTTGGCTGTACAATTTGGGTACATATCTTCTAACTCTTGTGTTGTAACGAATGCAATTTCTTCTGGTAATGTAGGAGTTACGTATGTATATTTGTTACAGATAAAAGTTTCCGTAGCTTTAAATGAATTATATACATTTTTAACAACAGATTGTAATGTCTCCATTGTACGATCTTCTTTGCTAATAATTTTTTCCCAGTCCCATTGATCTACGAAGATAGAGTGAATGTTATCAGTATCTTCATCACGACGGATTGCGTTCATATCTGTATATAGACCTTCTTCAACAGAAAAATTGTAACGTTGTAATGCAAGACGTTTCCATTTTGCTAAAGAATGTACGATTTCTACATTAGCATCATTTTGCTCTTTGATTCCAAAACTTACCGGGCGTTCTACACCGTTAAGATTATCGTTAAGACCTGTTTCTGGTTTTACAAACAAGGGAGCAGATACTCTTGTAAGGTTTAATTCTTTTGCTAATTCGCGTTCAAAAAAGTCTTTTACATCTTTGATTGCAATTTCAGTTTCTCTTATGTCTATAGCTGGTTGGTAACCATCTGGTATAATAAGATTCTTCATTCTTCTTATTCTCCTTTATTATATTAAGTTTAATTGTATCTATGTAAGACGAAGTCATTTAAGGTACAATTTAATTCTCTTTGAATTTAGTAAGTTAGTTTAAATGCTAGTTTCTTTACTACTGCATAGTATTAAAACCTTAATCATTATATCATAAACTGTTAGTGTCGGCAAATAAAACATAATCTAGCAATTTGTTTGCCAAAATATCGCTGACTGCGAGAGGAATAGCTGAGATATATAGGGCGAAAAGTTAAATTCTGATTCTTATACGAAAAAATACGAAAAAAGTAATTGACTTTTTTTATTTCTATGATATGATAAGTATAAAAGTAGTAGTACATAAAAAACTACTAACAAGTTGCGAACACAATAACCCTTTTGAGAGGATTCATTTAACAAATATTCGGAGGTAGATTATGATTAAACAAGGAATATACCATATACCAGATGCACCATTTGCCTATGCAGTAGGTGTGAATACGTTATATCTAAAAATTCAAACAGCAAAAGAAGACATTCAATATGTTAACGTTTATTATAAGGACAGACATCAATACGAAAAACCATTTCAACAAGCGTCTATGAATCGTATCCAAGGAAGTGATGTTTTTGATTTTTATGAGGTTGATTTAAATAATGTTGATAAGAAATTCCGCTATTTCTTTGAGTTAATTGATTATGAAGGAAATTGCTTTTATTATAATGAAAGAGGAATTATTAATGAGAAACCTGATGTTCCTCAATCGTTCCAATTTCCTTATCTTTGTCCAGGAGATTTCTATCATCCTGTTGACTGGGCAAAGGATGGCGTGATGTATCAGATCTTCCCAGATCGTTTTTGCAATGGAAACCACAATAATGACCCAGTGGGAATAAGACCTTGGGGGGAACAAGTGGTAGGAAACCATGATTTCTTTGGTGGTGATTTAAAGGGAATTACAAAACAACTAGACTATCTAAAGGAACTTGGTGTTACGATTATCTATACAACTCCAATCTTCCAATCATGTTCTAATCATAAATATAATACAAAGGACTACTATGAGATTGACCCTCAATTTGGAACAAAGGAAGAGTTACGTGAATTAATAGATGAGGCACATAAGAGAGGAATTCGATTTGTGTTAGATGGTGTATTTAATCATTCGGGAGATGACTTCTTTGCCTTTAAGGATGTATTAGAAAAAGGCGAAAGTTCGAAATATAAAGATTGGTTTTATATAAATTCTTATCCTGTTGACCAAAGAAATCTTAATTATGTAACATTTTATGATAGATATGGTGCTATGCCTAAGTTAAATATGAGTAATCCTGAAACAGCAAATTATTTCTTAGATATGGCAAGTTATTGGCTAAGAGAGTTTCATATTGACGGTTTCCGCTTGGATGTGTGTGATGAGATTGACCATAGTTTTCTTAAAAAGTTCTATGAACGTGTAAAGAAAGTAAATCCAGAGGCAATCGTAATTGGTGAAATCATGCACATGGGAAATTCCTTCTGTAAAGGCGATGAATTAGATTCTACAATGAACTATCCATTCCGTGAAGCGGTGTTAGAATTTTTTGCACTTCGTAAAATGTCTGCAGAGAACTTTATAGAATCATTAGCAATTCGACAACACTCTCTTCGTAAGGACATTCATAAACAGATGTTAAACCTTCTTGATTCTCATGATACCGCACGTTTTGTAACAGATGCTTCAGGTCAAAAGGGTCGTTTAAAATTAGCAACTGTTTTTCAATATACATATCTAGGAATTCCTTATATCTATTATGGTGATGAGGTTGGTCTTGAAGGTGGTAATGATCCTGACTGTAGACGTTGTATGATTTGGGAAGAAGAGAGACAGGATCAGAATCTGTTTGAACATTTTAAATGGTTAGCAAAGGTTCGTAGAGAACATAAAGAGTTTGTGGATGGTGAGTTTCACACACTTCTTGCTAAGGAACAATTCTTAGTATATGAACGAGTTTTAGGACAAGAACGCTCCATTGTACTTATTAATAACAGTGAAAATGAAAAACTTAGTTATCAGCTTCCAAAAGGTACATATGAGAATTTACTTACAGGAGTTGTTATGGAAGCTGATAGAGAGCTTACTGTAGAGCCAATGGATTTTGTGATTCTACATATGCAAAACTAGTAAGACTATTTATAGGATATAAAAAACGTTTTGATTGTATTCAATAAGATGTTCTGTTCGCATTCGTCCAAGTTCACGTACAAGTGCACTACGATTAACACAGAGATATTCTGCTAATTCTGTATGGTTAAAGGGGACATAGATTCCACCATCTTTTTGGGTGATGGAAGTATCTTTTAGTGATTTGTTTAACGCTTTATTAATATATTTACAACGCACATCAAATTCGTTTAGAGTTTGGTGTGTTTGTAATATATGTAGAAATGACATAATACGTTCTCGCAAGGATTTTTGTGATAAAATTTCAATTTTGGTTAAGAGACTCCGTGTTTTCAATGCAAGTAGGTACATAAGATTTTCGGTAAAACGAACATAGGAGTTGTAATATTTTATAGAAGGTAAAGCAATGGATTTATAGTGAAAGAGCAGTATGTTACAGTCTGTTTTCGCCTTATAATTAACGGAACTGCTTTGAATATAGTTACCGATAAAGGGTTCTGCAAACAGTTCAAATTCTTCTAATTCATTAAAGATATAGTGATTTCCCGAATGGTCTACCTTTTCCATTAGTATAGAGCCTGTAAGTATTAGTCCAATGGAATGGACAGGGTCACCTTCTAATATAATAAATTCATCTTTCGTGTATGATTTCTGAATAAAACAAAAACTTTCTAATATGTGAGTAATAATATCCTCTGTAAACCCGTAAAAAAGTGGGTGATCTTTTAGTATCTCTGGAAGCTTCATGATAGTTTCCTTTCTAGTGAATTAAATTTCCTACTATTATTATATTTCTACTTAATTCTATATTTTATTCTATAAGTGTTGCTATGGCAACATTTAAAATATTTATGTGTGTTAAAATTTATAAGTTGGATTTAGAGAGGACGACAAAAGAAAAGTAGGAGGATTTATAAATGGAAGCATATAACGTATTCAAGGATTTAGCGATTATTGTTGTTGCTGCTAAGTTGTGTGGAATATTAGCAAGAAAATTGAAAGCGCCACAAGTTGTGGGTGAAATTATTGCAGGGCTATTAATTGGGCCAAGTGTGTTAGGATTTGTTAGTCAAACGGAATTTATTGCACAGATGGCAGAGATTGGTGTAATCCTATTAATGTTTTCGGCAGGACTTGAGACTGATTTGAAGGAGCTTGTGAAAACTGGTCCTGTTGCATTTTTAATCGCGTGTGCAGGCGTATTTGTGCCATTAGCAGGTGGTACGTTACTGTATATGGGATTTTATCATACGATTCCAACGGCTGGTTCAGAGGAATTCTTTAAGGCTGTTTTTATTGGCGTTATTATGACGGCGACATCAGTAAGTATTACGGTACAAACATTAAAAGAGATGGGACGTATAAAGGGAAGAGTAGGAACGACCATTTTAAGTGCGGCAATTATTGATGATATTATAGGTATTATTGTATTAACATTTGTTGTAGGATTTAAAAATCCAGATTCGAATCCAGCGAAGGTAGTACTTAACACCGTATTGTTTTTTGTTGTAGCAGGGATTGGCGGATATATCTCATACCGCATATTCCGTAAGTTAAGTATTAAATATACTCATACAAGACGACTTCCAATTATGGGACTTGCCTTTTGCTTGACAATGGCATACATAGCAGAGAAATATTTTGGAATTGCAGATATTACAGGTGCGTATGTTGCGGGTATTATCTTGTGTAGTATTCGTGATTCAGAATATATCGCAGAGAAAATGGATATTAATTCGTATATGTTGTTTGGCCCAGTGTTCTTTGCGAGCATTGGATTAAAGACGAATATTGATAAATTGAATGGAACAATTATAGCATTCTCTATCTGTTTCGTTCTTGTTGCGTTAATTACCAAGATTATTGGTTGTGGGTTAGTGGCAAGGTTATGTAAATTCTCAAAACCAGATTCCTTTAAAATTGGTGTTGGCATGATGACTCGTGGAGAAGTTGCATTAATTGTTGCACAAAAAGGGTTAGCGGTAGGATTATTAACATCTGTATATTTTACATCAGTTATCTTCTTAATTATTATATCATCTGTAACTGTACCGATTATTTTGAAAGTATTGTATGCCAAGGATTCTACGGATGAAGTAGTAGCAGGGTAGACGTTAGAACGATAAAGATATAAACGATGGGCGTTAATCGCCATAATATAAAATGCCTCAAAGGAAGGATGGATAGTCTTTCTTTTGGGGCTTTTTTGAGTTTGATACTTGAATCAAAATTGTAACTTGAAGGATGAACTCGAAATAGCTGGCAATTATGAATAATTAAATAAATGAGGTAAACAATAAAAGGTAAATATACCATAAGGAGCACATTTATTCATATGATTAATGCAGTAAGTAAAAACTTGGCTTCCAATACAAGGCGTTTGGATGCGCAGTTATTAGTAGAAGAAAATTTTGATATTATCAATCGGAAAATGATTATTGGCGGAAAAGAGTGTTGCCTTTATTTTGTTGATGGTTTTGTAAAGGATGATATTTTAGAAAAGATAATGGAGTTCTTCGCAACGCTAAAAAAAGAAGATGTTGATTGTACAGCGGAAGAATTTCAAAAGAAGTTATTGCCGTACGGTGAGGTTGATTTAGAAGATGACATTGATAAGATAATTACACTTATCTTGTCAGGTGCACCATGTTTAACTATTGATGGTTATGAAAGCGTGTTCGTAATTGATTGTAGAACCTATCCTGCAAGAAGTGTAGAAGAACCAGATAAAGATAAGGTTATGAGAGGCGCTAGGGATGGCTTTGTTGAAACTTTGATTTTTAATACAGCGCTTATTAGGCGAAGAATTCGTAATCCTGAACTTATTATGCAGATGATGTCAGTTGGAAATTCGTCACATACAGATATTGTTGTTTGTTACATGAAAAATCGTGTAGATGAAAAACTTCTTAAAAACATAATTGAAAGAATTAACAACATTAAGATTGATGCACTTACAATGGGGCAGGAGAGCTTGGCAGAATGCCTATACAAAGGAAGTTGGTTCAATCCATTTCCTAAATTCCATTATACGGAGCGTCCTGATGCGGCATCTGCATCGATATTAGAGGGAAAGATAATTATTATCGTTGATAATTCTCCCTCGGTAATGATTCTTCCAACTACTGTGTTTGATATTGTTGAGGAGGCAGCAGATTACTATTGTCCACCAATTACAGGAACGTATCTACGCTTTTCAAGAACAATTATTAATATATTTGCCTTATTTTTAACACCTGCATTTTTATTGCTTATGCAGCATAAAGATTGGATTCCGAAAGGTATGGAGTTTATTATTATGAAAGAGGTAGTCTATGTACCTCTTATCGTCCAATTTTTTATACTGGAGTTTGCTATTGATGGATTGAAACTGGCGGCATTAAATACACCAAGTATGATGAGTACACCATTTAGTGTTATATCTGCGTTGATATTAGGCGATCTTACAGTTAGTTCTGGTTGGTTTAATGCAGAGGTGATGCTCTATATGGCATTTGTTGCAATGGCAAGCTATACGCAAGTTAGTTTTGAGCTTAGCTATGCACTCAAATTTATGCGTCTTACTACATTAATTTTAACGGCTTTGTTTAGTCAGTGGGGATTCCTTGCTGGTATTATTATTACATTTGCTGCAATTATATTTAACCGAACAATATCAGGCTTCAACTATATGTATCCACTTATTCCATTTGATTATAAAGTTCTTATTAGACATTTTTTCAGAATTACACTACCTTCAAGCGAAAAAGCAGGTAATCAAAAGTTCTAAGTAAACGATGATAGCACATATATTAGGTGTAGAACGCCGCTTATTAAATTATGAGCTTAGAAAATGTGTTAAGTAAGAAAATGGTATCGTACTACCGTTGCTTGCGAAACTAAGAAATATATCAAGTTTCGCAAGTAGCTTACGAACCGTCTAATGGAAAGGAGTACATATGGTAATTCATGTAGTAAATCAGGGGGAAACCATCTATAGTATCGCATCCGATTATGATACAACTCCTAATCGGATTATTGAGGATAACGAATTGACGAACCCTAATAATTTAGTTGTTGGACAGACACTTGTCATCCTATATCCGTCAAATATATATACAGTGGTGGAAGGGGACACTCTTTTATCTGTAGCGCAAAAGAATAATGTAAGTGTAATTACGCTACTACAAAACAATCCAGGTCTTGTGGATTTTCCTTATCTATATGTTGGTCAGCAAATTGTAATTGAATATGAGGGAGAGAAAGTTGGGACGATGGAGGTTAACGGATATCTGTATCCATTTATTGATACAGAGGTATTGAGAAAGACGTTACCGTTCCTAACATACATTACCGTGTTTACCTATGGGTTTACACCTGAAGGAGAGTTAATTGGAATTGATGATGAGAAGGTAATTCAGCTTGCTAGGGATTATGGAGTAGCACCATTAATGCTTATTTCAACGTTAACATCAGAAGGAAGTTTCAGTAATGTGCTTGCAAATCAAATATTAAATGATATAGAGGCACAAAATCGTCTTATTGATAATATTCTTGTTAATTTAAAAGAGAAGCAGTATTATGGGTTAGATATTGATTTTGAGTACATCTATCCTGATGATAGACAGGCATATATAAATTTTATTCAAAATGTAACTATCAAATTAAATGCGGAAGGATTTATTGTTGTTGTTGCATTAGCACCTAAGATTTCGGCTGATCAGCCAGGGTTATTGTATGAAGGGCATGACTATGGCGCAATTGGTGCGGCTGCCAATAACGTGTTATTAATGACTTATGAATGGGGGTATACCTATGGGCCACCAATGGCAGTAGCTCCAATTAATAAGGTAAGGGAAGTGCTTGACTATGCAGTTACAGAAATTGATCCAGAGAAAATATTTATGGGAGTGCCAAACTATGCTTATGACTGGACGTTGCCTTATGTAAGAGGTGAATCAAGGGCAAGATCATTAAGCAATGTGGCAGCAGTAGAGCAGGCAGCAGAATATGGTGTGGTAATAAATTTTGATGAGTTGGCAAAAGCACCTTACTATAACTATACAAGTACAGAGGGCACAGATCATGTTGTGTGGTTTGAAGATGCAAGAAGTATTAATGCAAAACTGCTATTAGTTGATGAATATGGATTTAATGGGGCTAGTTATTGGAATATCATGAAGTACTTCCCGCAGAACTGGGTGGTACTTAACTCCTTATATAATATCAGAAAGGTTTTATAGACAAAAAAGGAGGAGCCGTTGGGGTGGCTCCTAGAGGGGGAGGTTATGAAAAAAATCTATATAAAAGTTAGTTGACTTATTTGATATAACTATAATAACAGTGAAATGTGTATTAGGTGTGTAAGAATTATGAAAGAACTATGAACGTACCATCAACTTTTGCTGTTCACAATTTGCACAAGCGTGAATAGGGAAGAAATCTAATTTAAAAAATAAAAAATAAAAAACTTGAAAACCATAAAAATACATTGTATAATAAAGAAAATAAATAGAACGAAAAAGAATGCAAAGAAGCATAGGTACGATACCTGTGCTTTTTTTGCATTTTTTTTAATTTATAGGAGGTAATAGATATGGATAAGATTGATAAAAAGATAATTAGTTTGCTTCAGGAAAATGCAAGATATTCATTAAAACAATTGGCGGAAAGAGTGTTTTTATCTTCACCTGCAGTTGCAGCTCGAATTGAGCGTTTAGAGAAAGAAAATATTATTACAGGATATCATGCAAGTATCAATCCTGTAAAATTAGGCTACCACATTACCGCATTTATTAACATTGAAATGTCTCCAATGAAGAAGGATACCTTCTATCCGTTTGTACAACAATGTCCAAATGTTATTGAATGTAATTGCGTAACAGGAAGTTATTCTATGTTAATGAAAGTATGCTTTCCAAGTACAATGGAATTAGATTCTTTTATTGGTCAGTTACAAAAGTTTGGTACAACAAAGACGCAAATTGTATTCTCAACATCAGTTGAGCATAGAGGAATATCGATATCAGCAGAGGATGCGATGGCTAATGTAAGCAATTTGTAAAAAAAGATTTTAAAAAAAATAAAAAAGATGGAACCAAATCATATTTTCCCTCGTCTAATAAGTAGATAGGTAAATATCATATTTTTAGGAGGGATTATTATGAAGAAAAAGTTCAAAGGGATTTTTTTATTATTACTAGCTTCCGCACTCTTTACTGCATGTGCAAGTAAGGGGGATCGTGGAGGCCAAAACCAAAAGAATGAAAACTATACAACAAGCTCAAAAAGTGACTATGCGATGACAGAAGAAGCAAGTATGGAGATGGAAGATACGGCTTATGATTCTGATAATGCAAAGGTAGATGAAGGTGGAGCTACATTAGAGACAAATCGCAAGATTATTCGTAATGTGTCTCTAGGATTGGAAACACAGGATTTTGAGGAAGTAGTAGCGAAAATTGAAGCGGAAATTGCATCTCTTGGAGGATACGCAGAGAATATTAATATGAGTGATTTGTTAAGTAGTACAAATCGTTATTGCTATATTACTGCAAGAATACCTGCAGCAAAGTTAGATTCTTTTGTTAGTAAAGTTGGCGAAACTGGTAATGTAGTGAATAAGAACATGTCTGCAGAAGATGTTACAGTGAACTATGTTGATATGGAAAGTCATGTGAAAGTGCTTAAAACAGAGCAAGAACGCCTAATTGCATTACTTGAAAAGGCGGATGAGTTAGAGGCGATTATATTATTAGAACAGCGTTTAACAGAAGTGCGATATGAGTTAGAATCTTATGAATCACGATTAAGAACATACGACAATCTTATTGATTATAGTACGGTTTCCATATCGATTCAGGAAGTAATTCGATACACACCTCAAGTAGATAACGAATCCACTTGGCAAAAGATGAAAGCAGGACTTAGTGATACCCTTTATGATATCGTAGATGGATTTAATGACTTCTTAATTTGGATTGTTTCTAATATTCCGTATTTTGTTTTCTGGGGAGTTGTTATTGTTGTCGCTTGCCTTGTTATTAAGAGGAAGAGAAAAAAGAGAAGAGAAAGAAGCTTAAGACAGGAAAAAAATGAATAGTAAGGATAGATAAAGCGAACGCCGCTAGTTGAGATTGTATATTCAACTAGCGGCGTTTGTTTATTATAAATGTAGTCGGGCTATGCTAACATCATACGATCGTTTGCAAATTCGCCACCACTTGCTTGCTCGAATTTTTGAAGTAAATCAGAAACCTTTAGATTTTTCTTTTCTTCACCACTGATATCAAAGATAACATTACCATCATGCATCATGATAAGACGATTACCAATATGGATGGCATCCTTCATGTTATGTGTAACCATAAGAGCGGTTAAGTTATTTGTTTCTACGATATGCTCTGTGATATCAAGTACTTTTTTCGCTGTCTTAGGATCAAGAGCAGCAGTGTGTTCATCTAGTAATAATAATTTTGGTTTCACTAATGTTGCCATCAATAGTGTAAGTGCTTGACGTTGTCCACCAGATAGTAAACCAACTTTTGAAGAAAGACGATCTTCAAGTCCAAGGTCAAGTGTCTTTAGAACTTCCATATAGTGTTGTTTTTCATCAGAATGAATACCCCATCTTAAACCACGTGTTTTGCCACGACGATAGGCAAGTGCAAGGTTTTCTTGAATTTCCATATTGGCAGCAGTACCTTTCATTGGATCTTGAAAGACACGACCTAAAAGCTTGGCACGAACGTGTTCTGGTTGTTTGGTAATGTCAATTCCATCTAATGTAAGCGAGCCGCTATCTACAGAATATACCCCTGCAATCATGTTTAGTAAAGTTGATTTACCAGCACCATTACCACCAATGATTGTTACAAAATCACCAGGATTTAGATGGAGGTTAACACCTTTTAATACTTGTTTCTCATTAATTGTACCTGTATTAAAAGTTTTGTGAAGATTTTCTATATATAACATCGTATTTGCCTCCTAGAAATTATTTGTTTGAAGTGGTATTTTCCATTGTTGTATCCACAAAAGGTATTTGTTTTCTTCTGAATAGAAAAGAAGTAAAATTAGCAAAAAACTTACTTACAAGGAGGCCAAATTTTGTTGTTTTAATAACTGGAAGAGATAATGCAAAAGCAACAATAATAGCTGTAAATAGTTTTTGATCATTATTGTTTAATCCAATCTGTAATACAATGGCAATAATTACACGGTAGATAACAGAGCCAACAATGACAGAGATAAGTTTGCTGACAAAGGAAACACAACGACCGAAGAATACTTCACCAATAACGATGGATGCTAAGCCGATAACGATAGCACCTTGCCCCATAACGACATCTCCATAACCTTGACTTTGTGCAACTAATCCACCAGCTAAAGCAATTAAACCATTACTAATAACAAGACCAAGAATCTTCATAAGGTCAGTGTTTTGTCCAAGAGCACGAATCATATCTTCGTTACTACCGGTTGCACGAAGAGCACTACCAACCTCTGTACCGAAGAACCAATATAGTGTAAAGCAAAGTATAATTCCGAAGATAAGACCAACAGCAATAACAATAATTGAATTAAGTGTTGAATATTTAATGCTATCCATAATTGATGGTGGAATTATTTTTTTAATCAATGTGATAATGTTATCAATTTTTATAAGTGATTTATTAGGCTGTCCCATGATTCTTAGATTAATTGAATAGAGGGAAATCATTGTTAGGATACCAGCTAAAATGGCAGGAATCTTTAGCTTTGTATGCAAAAATCCAGTTACCATACCAGCCAACATACCAGCAAGTACAGAGATAATTAAACTTAAAAAAGGATTCCAGCCAGCAACAACAAGCGTTACGCTTAAGCATCCGCCTAAGGCAAAACTTCCGTCGCAAGTCATATCAGCAACATCTAGAATTTTAAATGTGATGTAGATACCAAGTGCTAGTACTGCCCATAAAAGACCTTGACCAGTTGCACCCAAAATCGCGAATAATAGTTTCGATATTAGTTCCATAGTAAACCTCCATAGGAAATGAATTGAATAAAATTTATTTATTCATCTTTTCTCTTAAATCATCAGGAATAATGATTCCCAATGTATTAGCAATATCTTCATTAATTATTAAATCTACATTGTTAAGGTATTCAATTGGCATATCTGCTGGCTTTGATTCGCCTGTAAGAATCTTAACAGCCATAGCAGCAGTTTGTTTTCCTAAGTTATAGTAGTTAAGCCCATAAGTAGCAAGACCACCATTCTTAACCATAGAAGGTTCGGCGCATATAATTGGTATATTGTTTGATGTTGCAATCATAGATACAGTTGCCATACCAGAGGCAATAATATTATCTGTTGGTGCATAGATTGCATCAACTTTTCCTACTAAAGATTGAACAACTTGCTCAATATCATTTGTATTCGATACGGTAGCTTCAATAGTCTCTAAACCATAAAGTGTTGCCGCATCAGCAGCAAGATTGGCTTGAAGTTTTGAATTCGCCTCGCTTGAACAGTATAGAATCGCTACTTTTTTAGCAGATGGGACTAACTGACGTAAAAGTTCCATTTGTTCTTTTACTGGATTTAAGTCAGAAGTACCAGTTACATTTCCACCTGGAGCTTCGTTTGTTGCTACGATACCAGCTTCAGCAGGATCAGTAACAGCAGTAACAATGATTGGAATGTCTTGTGTTAGATTAGCAAGAGATTCTGCTGTTGGTGTGGCAATTGCAAGGATAAGGTCAGGGTTATCATTAACTAACTTAGAAGCAATTGTACTACAGTTTGAAGGTTCTCCTTGCGCGTTTTGGAAATCAATTTCGATATTCTCACCATCTTTGTAACCAGCTTCTGCAAGACCATCAACAAAGCCTTTGTAAGCAGAGTCAAGAGCATCATGAGTTGTGTATTGGCTTACACCAATTCGATATACTTTGTCAGAACCTTTTTTGGAACTACATCCAGTAAGTGCAGCAATACTTAAAGCAAGGATGCATAGTGTTGATATTACTTTTTTTGTTTTTTTCATTCTTTTTGTTTCCCTTCCCTAATGCTTAGAATTGTTTGAATTTAAAGCTTTAAAACGTTCGTCTGATAAAGTAAATTATACGATGTTTTAAGGGTATAGTCAATTAATATTGACGTGTCAAAACGGTAAAGTTACGGTTCAATCCTAGGTCTGATACCATGCTGCAAACAGTAATACGATAAAAGGTGGAAGTAAGTTATATTACAGTTTTAATTTGTTTTTAATGTGAAAGTTATTAAAATAATGGTACAATAGTAGTAACTATGTAGAATGAAGCTAAATGTATCGAATTAAGGAGGACACTTGTTTTGGCAAAGATATTAGTTGTTGAGGACGAAAATAAAATTGCAAGATTTGTTGAACTAGAATTAAAGTATGAAGGATATGAAGTTGAAATTGCAGGGGATGGAAGACAAGGATTCGAGAAAGCAATGCATGAGGATATTGACTTGGTTATTCTTGATGTTATGTTACCTGGTTTAAGTGGAATGGAAGTGTGCAGAAGAGTACGTCAAGAAGGTAGGCAAGTTCCCATTATTATGTTAACAGCAAAAGATGATGTAACAGATAAGGTTGCTGGTCTTGATATGGGAGCAGATGATTATATGACAAAACCATTTGCAATAGAAGAATTACTTGCGAGAATTCGTGTAGCTTTAAATCGTCATTCGAATACGACACCAAAGACAGAAACATTACAATATGGAAAACTGGTTCTTAATTTATCCAGCCATATGGTATCGTATGATAAAGAAGAAATTACATTAACGAAGAAAGAGTTTCAACTACTTGAGTATTTGTTAAAGAATAAAAATATAGCAATGACAAGAGAGCAACTATTGAACAATGTATGGGATTATGAGTATTTAGGAGATACAAATGTGGTGGATGTATATGTTAGATACTTACGTCAAAAGATAGATGACAAATATGGAATTCATCTAATCAGTACGGTTCGTGGTGTAGGATATATCATTAAAGATGAAACGTAAAATAGTTGAATGGATTAGAAAGGTATTGATTCATACGGTTCTACCATTGCGAAAGAGAAAAGAGCTGTTTTTTAGCAAGTTTTATTTCTCGATTGCATTCCGTATATCATTGAATTATCTTAGATTACTACTTATTAATAGTGTTGTTTTTTGCTTCCTGTTTGTGGGGGTATATCTAGGGATCGCTGCTTTTGATAATGACACATTAGAGGATCAGATTGTATCTAGCCTGACGAATGAAGAGACAACGATAGCCGATTTAGGTGAAAGAAATCCTTACTATACAGAGGGACTATCTTTAACTATTACAAATGAAGACACGAAGGAAGTTGTGTTTAATGATATTGAAAATAGTATTAGAAAAAGAAACAGTTTCTTTAATAAAATATTTTATGGGGATGTAGAGGGACAAACTCTACTAATTGTAAAAAATGAACAAGATATTAAGATTGGAAATAGTAATTACACGATATATTTTCAATTTGATTTAACAGGGGAGCGTCTACTATTAACTCGTCTGTTGCCATTTGTTATATTGCTTCTTGCAATATTTATAGCATGTGTAATTATATATGGAAAAAAAGGAGACGAGAAGCTGTTTTTACCAATGGACGAGATGTCTAAGTTAGCAAATCGTCTTACCGTTAATAATCTGCAAAGTGAAAGAATTAATCTTGCAGGAACAAAGAATGAGTTAAGAGACCTTGCGGAAACAATTAATCAAATGCTAGATCGTATTGAGTTGTCCTATGAGAGCCAGAAGCAATTTGTCTCGGATGCTTCTCATGAACTTCGCACACCAATAGCGGTTATACAAGGATATGTTAATATGTTAGATCGTTGGGGGAAGGCCGACGAGGAGGTTTTAGAAGAATCAATAGAAGCAATTAAGAATGAGTCAAAGGCAATGCAGGAATTAGTCGAGAAGCTACTATTCTTATCAAGGCATGATAAAAAGACACTTAAACTTGAGAAGCATATATTTAATATGCGCGTGCTTGTGGAAGATATGTTAAAAGAGACAAAGATGGTAGCGGCAAATCGAGTAATCGAAACAAAAGCATTGGAAGACGTTGCTGTTTATGGAGATAAGCAAGCGTTGAAACAAGCGATTCGCGTGTTTATTGATAATGCAGTAAAATATACAAGTGACGGCGATTCTATTTTTATATCTTGTGAAAACAAAAATGGAGATTGTGTCATATCGGTAGAAGATACTGGTATAGGTATGACAAAAAGGGATGTTGATAATATATTCGAAAGATTTTACCGATCCGATCATGTACGTGATAGAAAAATCAGTGGACATGGATTAGGTTTATCGATAGCAAAACTGATCGTTTTAAAACATACAGGAAATATTTGTGTTCGTTCGCAATATACAAAAGGTTCTAACTTTATTGTAACAATTCCAAAACCTAGATAATAAAGGCGATGAGGGGGAGTCAATTAGTACTATATAGGTAATAAAACATTGACAGAAATTCACGAAATAGGTATCATGGAAGGTACAAGTATACAAATTTGAGAGGTGATTTATCAATGAAGAAAAAATCTAATATATTTGCGGGTATGAAGTTTAAGATTTTATCCATAATTGTATTATCTATTTTGTTATCTACAGTATTTTCATATTTTGTTGTAATGCCTGTTACAGAGAGATCCATTAAATCTTTATCAAATCAATACATAAAAGATGTAATACAATTACAAAAGCAAGTATTAACGTATAAAGTTTCATCAGAGGGTACGGAAGCAGTTACTGCGAATGTATTGAGCCATATGTATGGTGACTTTAAGGTAGAAGAGATGAACTCAGCATATATCTATATTGTTAATAAAGCTGGTCAGATGGTATACCATCCAACGAGCGAGAAGATTGGAAAACCTGTTGAAAATAGTGTTATTCAAGAAGTTGCCAGAAAAATGCAGGCTGGAGAACTTATTGAAAATACAGTTGAGACATATAATTATAATGGAGTTAAAAAATACTGTAGCTATTCCGTAGTAAGAAATGCAGAATGGATTCTTGTATTAACAGTTGATGAAGCTGACATGCTTGATCCTGTTTACGTAATGCAAAAAGAGATGCTTATTGGTAATTTAATGAGTTTAATTATATGTAGTATCGTTGCATTCTTTTTAGTGAATGCGATTACAAAACCAATTAAACGTCTAACACACATTATATATAAATCATCGGAATTAGACTTTAAAGAGGATTCTGAACTTGGAAAAATTGCTTCTAAATCTGGAGAGAGTGGATTAATAGGAGAGGCAGTAAGTGTATTACATGGTAGAGTTAAAGGCGTTATGCAAGATATTCAGCTACAGACAGAGAACCTTGCTGATTCAGCACATGTTTTAAGTGAGAATGCAGCTACGACACAGGAAGCAATTGCACAAGTTGAAAAAGCTGTTAATGATATTGCGCAAGGAGCAACATCGCAAGCAGAGGAAACACAACGAGCTAACCAAAATGTTATGACAATGGGAAGTTTAATTAAAGAAACAACTGAAAAAATTGAATTCCTTAATAGTAGCACACAATCAATTAAGGAGTCTAGTGACCAAGCAGTAGTGACGCTTAATGGTCTTCAAAACTCAAATACACGTGCAACAGAATACATGGATGTGATTTATCACCAAACAAATGTTACGAATGAATCGGCACAGAAAATTAAGGCAGCACTTGATATCATTACAGCAATAGCGGAGGAAACAAATCTATTGTCATTGAATGCATCAATTGAAGCAGCAAGAGCAGGAGAGCAAGGACGAGGATTTGCTGTTGTAGCAAGTCAGATTCAGAAGTTAGCAGAGCAATCTAATAATTCAGCTTTAGCAATTCATAGTATTATTGAATCGCTATTAAAGGATTCTGCTAGTGTGGTTGAGACAATGGAAGAAGTAAAGGTTATTATGGAAGAACAAAGCGATAAAGTACGTGAAACCGCAGATATCTTTACTGTAGTTAAAAGAGGCGTTGATGATTCTATTGCATCAATCGGTGAAATATCAATGAAGAATCAAGGAATTGACCAAGCAAGAGTTAGTGTTGTTGATGTTGTTCAAGAACTTACAGCGATTGCAGAAGAGAATGCGGCTGGTACAGAAGAAACCTCGGCATACACTTCTCAAGTTAATACTGTTATTGAAGATATTGCACAAAAGACTACTATATTAAATGAAATTGTTAAGAAGTTAGAGGAGCAAATCAACCAGTTTCAACTGTAATTAAAATATTGTAGTATCATACGATTATTATAAGGTGTTTTCTATGAATGTGATTCATGGAGAGCACCTTAAGTTTTAGAAAAACTTAAAATATATGCAAAGACAATGATTGCATATTAAAACAAAATCATGTATAATATAATTGTTAAGGAAAATGTATAGTATTTTAAAAAAATTAAAAGTATAGGATGAGAGATATGCTACATATCAAGAATTTAGATGATGGTTTGAATGTTTTTAAAGCATTAGGATCTGACGTAAGAATCAATATTGTCAAGACGCTTTTAGAAAACAAAGAAATGAATATGAATGAACTGGCTTCTAGTTTAAATATAACAAATGGGGCTTTAACAAGTCACGTAAAAAAATTGGAGGACAGTGGAATTGTACAAGTATATTCCGAGTATACAGGTCATGGAAATCAAAAAATCTGCCGTGTTAATGTAGATAAGATTTTGGTTGATGTTATGGCAGAGGAACAAGTTGATTTGAAGAATATCTATGATACAGAAGTTAAAGTGGGCTTGTATTCGGATTATTCAGTTTTTCCAACTTGTGGTATATCAACAGGAGAACACCTTATTGGTGAAGTTGATGACCCTAGATATTTTGCACATGCGGATCGAGTAGATGCGCAGATTATCTGGTTTTCGAAAGGATATGTGGAATATCAGATACCAAATCTATTGCCAGCGGCACAAAAGATTGACCAAATTACATTATCAGCAGAGTTAAGTTCGGAAGCACCTGGAATTAATAATGAATGGCCTTCTGATATTAACTTTTACTTAAATGATGTATGTGTAGGAACATGGACAAGTCCTGGTGATTTTGGTGAGGTAAAAGGTATCTTTACACCAGATTGGTGGTTCCCAAACTGGAATCAATATGGTCTTCTTAAATTATTAGTTATTAATAAGAAGGGAACCTTTGTGGATGGTCTGCAAATTTCGAACATTACAATAGAAGACTTCAAGTTAGACTATAGAAGTTCTATTAAGTTTAGATTTGCAGTGAATGATGATTCTGCTAATATTGGTGGGTTGACGATTTTTGGTAAAGAGTTTGGAAACTATGCACAAGATATTAAAGTGCGAATCAATTATAGCCAGATTACGTAGTAATGAAATTAAATAGGTATTGTTCTAGGGACAACTTTCAAGAGAGAAAGTTGTCCCTTTTTTGCGGTGTGCCAGGCATGGCACTAATCTAACTGGTGAAAGTCCAGTCACGGGTATTTACCGCCAAGTGTAGCGAACCACAAGTTGGTATCAGTAATGGTATGGATGAAGGAAGTGGTGTAGCAAAATTCTTGAGCCTA
>NZ_JAVBNS010000124.1:0-4810 GCF_031551385.1 Anaerosporobacter sp. | reverse complement strand
CTCTGCAACACTATTCTCATAGAAAGAAGCACCAAGTTCCTTGAATGTATTTGCATCAAAAGCTACATGATAGATAAATGGTTTTATATCTACTTCATTTTCGCTCTTCTTAGACTTTTTAAGAATTACAATTTGCTCTTTTGCTATAAATTCTTCAAAACGCTCTTTGAAATTCACTGTTGTTAATGCTGTTTCAATAACATTTCCAGCTTCATCTGTAGCAGCTTCGAATGTATATCCATCTTTTAATGAAACTTTATAATCTGCTCCTGCAACAATCGACATCGAATTCTTGCTTGTATCAGGTAGCAATTTAAAGTCAACAACTTGAATATCATTTACCATTACTTCATTCATCTTAGCAACCATCTCTGGCTCTGAATATGTTGATAGCAACTGCATATCCAGATATTCTGCATCACTTGTTAGCCCTACGCCAAGAGGTGCTGCAAAGGATAGTAACATATGAGGGCTATATCCCTTTGAATATTCTATATCAATCTCCGCACGACGAAATGCCTTTTGGAAATATCTCATCACATCAAGATGACCAATAAACTTCAGATTACCTGTTTTAGAAAATTTTACTCTCGCTTTCATCTACTGTACTCCTCCTTCAAAGCAAACACCGCCACCAAAACTCATTGCACCACAACCAGAACATGCCTGTCTACAGTTTGGCGTTACTTTTTCAGATACTGCACGCTCATATTCTTTCTTTAAAAATGCTTTTGTTACTCCTACATCAATAAAATCCCAAGGAAGAATTTCTTCAAATGATCTTTCTCTGCTTACATAGAACATTGGATCAATATGATTATCTTCAAACGCTTTCATCCACATATCAAATTTGAAATGTTCTGACCAAGAATCATAGATACAGCCAGCTTTATATGCATCATAAACAATCTTGCTCACTCTACGATCTCCACGAGCAAGAACACCTTCCAACATCGTAAGTTCTGCTTCATGCCAGTTGTATTTAATACTCTTTGCATTCAATTGTTCTCTCATCTTACCATTTAGGAATCGTTGTTTCTCTAGGAATTCTTCGCTTGTATTCATACGTACCCATTGGAATGGTGTAAATGGTTTTGGAACAAAGAAAGACGTACTCGAAACGATACTTACACGACCATTTCTCTCTTCTTTTGGTATTGTGTAATACTCTCTTGCAATCTTATCAGATAATACTGCAATCCCTTCAATATCTTCATAGTTCTCTGTTGGAAGCCCTAACATAAAGTATAGCTTAACACGATTCCAACCGCTATTGAATGCATCCATAGCTCCCTTTAATATAACTTCTTCTGTAAGACCTTTATTAATAACATCACGAAGTCTTTGTGAACCTGCTTCTGGCGCAAATGTCAAACTGCTCTTTTTGATATCTTGTACTTTACTCATTACATCGAGAGCAAATGCATCAATACGTAGAGAAGGTAACGAAATATTAACACCTTTGGAACGGAACTCATCAATTAAGAAATACACGAGTTCTTGTAATTTAGAGTAATCACTTGAACTTAATGAACTTAATGAGATTTCTTCATGACCTGTCGCCTTTAACATCTCAGAGGCACATTGTTTTAGGAACTCTAAATCTCTTTCTCTAATTGGTCTATATATCATACCTGCTTGGCAAAAACGACATCCACGAATACAACCACGTTGAATTTCAAGAACAACTCGGTCTTGCGTCGCTTTAATATAAGGAACAAGTGGCTTTTTCGGATAAACAGTTTCACTCAATGCCATCTCCACTTGCTTTTTAATCTTATCAGGCACTTGGGCATCGTTTTTTTCAAAAGACGCAATTGTATTATCTTCATTATATACAACGTCATAAAACATCGGAACATACATCCCTTGAACATTTGCTACTTTACGAAGGAAATCGGTTCTTGAACCACCATTCTTCTTATTCTCTTTATAGATATCAAGAATCTCGTTATAAGCTGTTTCACCTTCTCCAATATAGAAGAAGTCAAAGAAATCTGCAATCGGTTCTGGATTGTACGAGCAAGGCCCACCACCAACTACAATTGGATCTTCTTCTGTTCTGTCTTTTGCATAGATTGGAATTTGTGACAACTCTAGTACTTGAAGAATATTTGTATAGCACATCTCATATTGAAGAGTAATTCCAAGGAAATCAAACTCTTTAATTGGGTCTTGAGACTCTAACGCAAATAGAGGAATATTCTTCTCTCTCATAATCTTGTCAAGGTCTACCCAAGGTGAATACACTCTTTCGCAGTATGTGTCGTTTCTTCTATTAAACATATCATATAAAATCTGAATTCCTAGATGTGACATACCAATTTCGTATACATCAGGAAAACACATACAGAAACGAATATCGATTTCATCTAAGTTCTTTACTGTCATATTTACTTCATTTCCAATATATCTGGCTGGTTTCTCAACCGTTAGCAGTATTTCATCGGATAAGGCTAATTTTCTCATGTAATTGTATCTCCATTCTATATTTACCATCACAATTACTGCATATCTTCATAATTGCAATAGCTACATTATCATTGTATCGTAAACCTATAAACTAGTAAGATAACCATGTATTACCATCTTACAAGCATATATACATACTTGTATGAGTATAACACAATTTCCTTAATCAAGTCCATTAAAAACATTAATAATTTTTTCATCTTGCAATGTTGCAAAAAACTTTTCTGCCTTTTCATACACATGGTTGCTCTGTACAGATTCTATAATCTTATCACTGCCAAATGTTTTATATGTTAAATCCATCTTATCAACCACCACAATCCCAAGAAAGATTGCAGAAGCACATATTGTACGAATTAGCATGAATTTAATTGCTTTTTGCTTCTTCTCTTGCTCTGTTATTGCTGTAGTATTCACACTCTTTGTCTTTACTTTGGCTGCCTTTGGTGTTTTCACAACACTTTCACGCTTTGAAGTCATCCCTTTTCTCGATAAACCTTGAGAAAACCTACCATTTCCCGAAGACTTCAAATTTCCTTCACAACTCTCCCTAGCCATACGAATTAACTCTTGTCGATTCACTGTATATGTTGCGTCTTTTTCCATTTTTCTTACTTCCTTTCTTCGAAAATCATTCCTTTTAAGTACTCGCGAAACTCTCAATATTCTTGATTGGTTCTTAGATGTGTAGCGTGTTTTGTGTTAACCTACGCTAGTCAAGAAGCTTACAATTAAATAAATTGAGTTTCGCACTTACTTAAATATATGCATACATTCATCTTGAATATGACGAGGGTTTGTGTTACGATAATAGTTATGAAATTAGGTAATTGTGAAACTTTCAATACACTTAATTGCTTCTTAGCTAAATTAAGTTTCGCAATTGCCTAGTTACGAACTAACCGAAGGAGGAACATAGATGTCTACAAACGTATATGATATTTTACTCGAAAGAGGATTTATCGAGCAAACTACTCATGAACAAGAAATTAAAGAATTATTAGGTAAGGAGAAAGTTACCTTTTATATAGGTTTTGATGCTACTGCTGATAGTTTAACTGCTGGTCATTTCTTAACAGTTATGGCTATGATGCATATGCAACAAGCAGGTCATAGACCAATCGCTTTACTAGGTGGTGGTACAACAATGATCGGTGATCCTTCTGGAAAATCGGACATGCGTACAATCATGACAAGAGAAACGATTCAACACAATGCAGATTGTTTCCATAAACAGTTATCTCGTTTTATCGATTTTGATAATGATAACGCTATTATTGCCAACAATGCAGATTGGTTACTTGAACTTAACTATGTTGAATTCCTTCGTGAAGTTGGTGTTCACTTCTCTGTAAATAAAATGCTTACTGCCGATTGCTACAAGCAACGTATGGAAAAAGGTCTTACATTCTTTGAATTTAACTATATGCTAATGCAATCATATGACTTCTTAAAATTAAATCAATTATACGGCTGTTCTCTTGAACTTGGCGGTAATGACCAATGGTCTAACATCTTAGGTGGTGTTGATTTAATCCGTCGTAAAGAAGGAAAACCTGCTTTTGGTTTAACATTCAAATTGTTAACAACTAGCGAAGGTATCAAGATGGGTAAAACTATGAAGGGTGCTGTATGGCTAGATCCAGAAAAGACTTCTCCATATGAGTTCTACCAATACTGGAGAAACATCGAAGATGTTAAGGTTGAAGAATGCCTTGGTCTGCTTACGTTCTTACCAATGGATGAAGTTCGTAGACTTGGCGCTTTAAAAGATTCTGAAATCAACCACGCAAAAGAAGTTCTTGCATATGAAATCACTAAGATTGTACATGGTGAAGAAGAAGCTGTTAAGGCTCAAGAAGCTGCACGCGCACTATTCGGTGGCAATATGAAAACAGATGATATGCCTACTACTACTTACACTGCCGAACAATTCAACGCAGGTATTGATTTAATTACTCTTTTAGTAGATGCTAAGATGGCAGTATCTCGTTCTGATGCTAGAAGAAACATCACGCAAGGTGGCGTATCTGTTAACGATGTTAAAGTAACAGAATTTGATCGTGTATTTACACCAAACGATTTCAATGCAGATGGTGCTTTACTCATAAAAAAAGGAAAGAAAGTTTACCACTTATTCAAAATTGCTGAATAAATAATTGCATTAATTAAATGATTTAAAACCAAAAGGGCTTTTGCAATACTTTTTCTTTTGCAGAAGCCCTTAATAACATAAAGGGGGTTTTCATTATGCCATGGTGTCCAAAATGTAATATGGAATATCGCGAAGGCATCAAAGAATGTGCAGATTGTGGCACAGAATTAGTTGATGATGCTG
>NZ_JAVBNS010000085.1:0-14805 GCF_031551385.1 Anaerosporobacter sp. | reverse complement strand
GAAAAATTTGATTTTATTAGGGCAAAAGCAAGAAAAACCAAGCGATTGGAACAACAAATTATTAATATTTCATTAAATGTAAGTTCTATTACAGCTTCAAACTTAATAAATGAAGAGATTGCAGACATTGGAAAAAGTAGCCACCCTATCCCTAAAATTACTGCTTTTTCACCAGTAGATATGTTTCCGAGCAACAAAAAAACGGCAAGGCTAGCTTAAAAACTAACCTTGCCGTTTATCAATTTTCTAAAAACCCCAGTAAATCAGCCTTTCGGCCATCTTTTCTTGTGAGCAGGACGACACTCTCAACATGCAGGGAGTTGAGTGAATTGCTTTTCTTCCTACTTTTACCCAAGGGGTGAGTTGACAAAATTGATAACACCTTTTTTATGGTTAGGGGTAAGTTGATAGAATAGATGTTATTTTCAGATACAGAAAATGCTTATAATGTGCATTCCATCCATCCGGTAGTAACTGGTGAACCTTCGAACCTGTGTAATCTTATATTTACAAATCCGTTTGCTTCGTACCATTTTTTTAGTTTTATATTATCGTCGATCATTCCCAATCGAACTTTTTTTGCACCTAATTCTTTTGCTTTTGCTTTGCAAAAATCCAACAATGCTTGCCCATAACCATTACCTCTGTAATCAGGTAAAACTATTATGTCATTAAGTCCGATATTGCCATTATCTAGTGCTTTTATTCCAAGATAACCAACAACGTTGTTTTCAACAAAAAAACCGAACATCATAACATCATTCTCAAAATCACTCTCTAATTTCTCGAAAGGCAAACTTGCGCGCCCTCTGTCAGGACAATTTTCCTCTGTTAATCCAAACTCAATAGCTACCGTTTCATAACCTCTATGAAAAATATCAATACATGAGGGTAAGTCATTTTTTATAATTGCTTTTATCATTGACAACACCGCCTAATATAAATTTTCTTCGTTTATTTACTGTTCTACCCTTGACATCAATACCACACTCTCAACATGGATTAAGGCGTAAATTACATACCATTTGGCGAAACTATTTGCTTGTAGTAACGCGGTGGGGTAAGCGTTTACCCCACTTAAGGTATACCCCATTCCATCAAAAATATCTATTTTCTCTTCTTTGAAACTTCCTTTATACTTTCTAAATAAGCCTCTTCTACTGGAGTAATTGTAATTTCTTGAAATTTACGATATTCACTCTTTGCTTTATCCAGTGCTTGCTTATGGCTGACGGAACCAGAACCAATCAACAATTTCCGATTTCCAGAAGACAAAATAGAATCCAATTGTTTCACATAATCGTCCATATACATAGGTTTATGTTCAATTGCACTGATTTCCGCTAAGTCAAAATAACCGGATACGAGATTATTCAAAATCTTTAACTCATCCTCTTTCAAATAATTTTTCGCGATACCAATATCTTTTAATGCTGGCAGTTCACCTGAAAATGAAGTGAGTCCCATAAATGGTTTTTCTGCGTCTGCCCGTTCATAGATTACTTCTGCTGCTGTGTGCCCATGACGTGCAAAATGCAACTTATTCTGTACTATTTTAAAGAATTTAATAGACTCTTCACTATTCGGATTATAATCTACACTCGTCGCATATAAATCGAGGACTTGGCGGTATAAAACTTTTTCCGAAGACCGAATATCTCGAATTCGATCCAACAGTTCTTTCCAATAGTTTCCGCCACCATTTCCCTTTAATCGCTCATCATCCATAGTAAAACCTTTAATCATATATTCTTTCAAACGTTCGGTTGCCCAACGCCTAAAATTAGTCGCAATTGCAGATTTCACCCTATAGCCAAGGGAAATAATCATGTCAAGGTTATAAAATGGCATCTCTCGTGCCACGTCACGATTTCCTTCTTTTCGAACCTGTCGGAAATTCCGACAGGTTGAATTTTCATCAAGCTCACCTTCATCATAAATATGTTTTATATGTTCTACCACATTCGTTCTTGATGTTTGAAACAACTCAGCCATTTGCTGCTGCGTCAGCCATACAGTTTCATCCTGAATTTTGACTTCTATGTTTGTTAGACCATCATCTGATTGATATATGAGAATTTCACCATGATTATCCATTTATTATATCAACTCCTATCTTTTATGATTTTCATCCCAGTTTCTCCACTTCTATTTTGTTTATAATTATCACTTTTTTACTTAGAAAATACTTATAAATTGAACCCGCAAAAATAACCTCAATCATACGCATCCTCAAATATTGCAATAATAAACTTATTCCATAATCAAACATTTGGAAAAACCGTCAAGATATCCTCGCCATACTTCAGTTTTCCACATCAACAAAATCCTCTTCTATTGAGTCCCAATACTCATCTCCATAGATAAGTTTTTTTAATACTAAACTATCAACAAATGTTGCTAAACACTCATCACACAATTCAAAATCCACATTCATAGAATCCAAACCACTGCCATAGCCTGGTCTATCAACATTTATTTTATGCCATCTATTAATCTTAATTAAAATATCCAATCCCTCATCTTCATTAAAATCAGGTTTCAAAGGAAGTAACTCCTCTTTTCCACACTTATAACATTTATGTATTGTAGTCTGTGTTATTGAAGATATCTCACGAACCCATCCCAAAATTGATGGATTCTTTGAAAAATCATATAAGGAAGATAATACCGCAATTCTAATATCCTTTATATCATTTATGAAACGAACCATCTTTGAAAGCACTATTGCTTTAAATTCCTCATATAATGAAATATTTGTTGTTTCAAAATACTGCATTGAACTATCTTCATAAGCCTTTTTATGTAATAATGAATCACTTAAAACTACAGTAAAGACAGGCTTGCGTATTTTAATAGCATATTCATACTCAAGATGTGTATAACTTTTTTTCAAAATAGGTTCTATACTTCCATACCTACCGCCCAATATCAGCATATATATCAGATTGTTCTATCCATTTTTTAACAACATCAAGTTGTGAATCATTTCCCGCTCTAAACAATTCCATTCCTGCCGGAATATGTCCAGCTTCTAAAACTGCCTGAACAGCTTCTTGACGCTCCTCCTTTAAATCCACATATGTTGAGGAAATAAATACTTGCAATTTTTTCTCCATCTTACATCACCTCTTTATCACTGGTATTCATATACTCTAATTATAACTTTGGTCAAGCCATTCAACTAGCATCTTTTCATAATTGTAGGCTAAATTGCATACCACTTTCACAATACAGATAAACCACATCCTGTAAAGGTATTTTTGCGTAAAAGTATCGTTTCACCAAAATGTATATGGCTTTTTCCAAAATTCCTCTCCCTGGGGTAAATCAGTTTCCACATAGCAGCTCTACTGGCGTAAAATCACACACTCTCTTCTATTCCAAACCGCCTAAAACCTTTGAGTTACTGGGCTTTCCGCTCCAGCAAACAAACCGTTTCAACATGCCTTGAGGAAATAGCTTTAATCTATTACTCCCTCGTTTATCTCCAGAAAACGCCTGATTTCAAGGTTTCCTCTCGAACGGATATACCTTAAATCAAAACTCAATCGGAGCAAGTTAGAGAATTACTGGTTATATAATTTTTACTGCTAAAAACAGTAAAACCATATACTCAAGCAAAAGAGCCTGCTCCTGATGATACAAAATTGATGAACTCATATTTCTCAAGTACACAACAGACTAATTCGACAACTTTTTCGTTTTCATGCAGTTCTCATCTCAGTCTTTCAAGAAATCAGAAATAGAAAGAAGCTTTGGAATACAATCATCCAATGTACCATCAGGTATACTTCTTAAATCTATATTACTATTTATCTGTGGGATATCAAACTCAACAACCATATTATCATTAATCCATTTACTAGGAAGTAATCTCAGTTCAAGTCTCTTCTTTGCTTTGTATATTTTAGTTTCACCAAACTTTTCGTCAATAACATTCTTAACAAGCAAACTTTCTTCAGAAAAACCATCTGCTTCAATATTATCAATGGCTTTTGAATTGACTAAGCAGGCACAAAGATATACTTTATTTTTAGTCCTAATTAGCATAAAATAATAGATTTTATTTGCTCCGTAATTTTTAGCAAGTTTATTTCGCAGGATTTTTTTGAAGCCTTCAACTATTGTCTCTCCGTCACTGTCCTTAAAATCCAAATCTAAATTTGCCCCAGCGTTTTTAAAGTTCTGTGATAATGACACCTCGTTCGAGGTGTTACCACCACTCCAAGTTACAAATTTTATATCTGCACCCCAATGTCCCGACTTTAAAATATCAATAGGTTCATTTCCACCACCAACATGTTCAGTGCCAAGTGCCTGAGCTATCCATTGTTCAACATCGGTTGAAGATGGATTGATAGATTGTGATGTATTGTTTTCAGGCATTAAAACTGCAGCTTTTGTAATAAAATAATTAAGTATTTTTATAGCTTTTGCATCAAATATTTCAAGAAGCTCTTCTTTTGATAAAGGTATTAACATTTTACCAGAAAAAATTTGAGTAAACCGTTGTCCCCCGCTTTGAGCATCAATCATTTTGCCCAACTCTTTCATTATGCCATTATTAACCAAATTATCTATTCTGTTGTCTGAGCTTTCAGTTTCATCAACATTGTATACAACATATAATTTATCAAAGCGATGTGTATCTGTTTGAAATTTTGATGAAATGTCAATAATCATTTCTCTTTGAGTATAAATGTAAAGACATCGGAAATTTTTTAGTAACTCGCAATCTGCTGTATATATCGTATCTGTTATTTGGGTATATTGAGAACTAATTTCAAATCTATCGCACTCAGCAGAGTTTAGTAATTGTTCCGGATTTTTGAAGTAATCACTAAAATATTTGTTAATGAACCAATAATAATGATGACCTACAATTTCAATTAAATCATTGTATTCAATATCGCTACAATCTATTATTCTGTCTATTAGTAAATCACCATAGCAAATACCTACTACATTATTTTTTTCGCTATCGTACTTTAACTGCAATCTCTCTGCTTTGTATTTTTTTAACAAATCCAAGTGCGAAGTATTGCTGTAATCGGGAAATAAAGTTTTTTTATAAAGTTCGATTAAACGCTTTTGGAACGAATTTTGATTTGATTTGAAATCACTATCTTTAATTACAGCAGCATCTTTTATAGTTTCAAGATTATTGATTTTAAATTCATCAGTCAATGTGTACGTTACTTCATCTATGACCAATACGTCTTTATCGGAGTCATAAAATTGATTAATTTGATGACTCCCTTCTTTAATTATTTTTAGTAGTTTCTTCAATAGATTCTCATCGAATGGCTTTTCCTTTGATTCAATATTCTCAAGTTCTAATCTCCAAGCCGACTCAACCCTATAACGGCAGAAATCCAGAAGTATTTTTGTGAGTATACTGAATTCATTACTATAAAATTTATCTTTGTACACTCGCTCTGTCAGATTAAAAACATTTTTACCTTCCATATAAAAATTAAAATCATATCCATATTCCCAGTAGTCTTTTTTCGTAAAGTAAATATTTAATCCTGATAGTTCATATGCTGATTCTGAACGCCTATTAAACACACGAAAGTCTTTTAAAGCGGTTAGTTTATCTCCTATTTGTATGTGAACGTATTCAGCAAATGTACTTTTGAGTTTTTCCCACTCAGATGCGATTTGTGAATCTTTGCTTTTAAATTCTAAATATCCATATATATAGGACAGTAGATAGCTTGTGTTCTCTTTCTCATCAAAGAAAATACCCTTTTCTGAATTTACAATCATGTTTTTTACATCATTAATTAAGTATTTTTCAATCTTAGTTTTTTTATTTTCTTGAAGTGCTTTTCTATCAGGAGTTATGAAATGCCTCAAATCATAATCTGTTTCTTCAACATCGATTGTTGGTATGTTGATAAAAAATCTTGGCAATTCCTTAGTGCCAACTAAACCCGTTAATTCATAGGTAGAAAAATAATTGAATTTCCATTTTTCAACATAACATGGCATAGTCTTGCCAAATCTCTCAGACGGTATCAAATATGTAAAATTGCTTTTATCGGATAGAATGGCTAACAAATTTGCTCCAATTTTCGAGTTATTATTATAAAAATGCACCTTATTTCCAGAATATTTAGTTGTATAATTTCCTATAGTGTCAATTGAAAAGTTAATATTTACATCTTTCTTTTTAGTAGAGGCAAACATCAAATCAATAGGGGTAATAAAATTACCTTTTTCTACGTCTAGCTTATGTAGATTATTTGTACACTTACCAAACAACTCTTTATCCAGTACTATTTTAAGTGTCGTTCCTGTTTCCGCATCATCACATGAATTAATTAGCGCTATGTCAAGTTCATTGATTTGAATGGTCTTAATATTTGAAATAGAAACAGTTTCAATTTTTAGTTTAACCTTGAGCATCATTTCTGAACTATATTCAGAAATTGATTCAATGTCTGTGGTCTTGGCTATAAGCATAGCTCCTTTAGCTCCAACACCGAATGCACCGGTACTTGTAGCATCTTTTGTTGTATGATTTAAACTAAGGAGAGAAATAAGATTACTGATAGTAAATCCAGTTTCATTATATGAAAAACTTATACTATGGTCGTTTTGATTTGTATTAATATTTATTTAAATACCAGTGCCTAAATCATAATTACAGTCTATAATATTTTGCAATATTTCTCGTATTAATGACTCTTTTAAGTAAGTTGTAATACCTCCCGCACCATTATTGGGATTATACATAAAATTATAGTGTTTTTTGATTTCCTCAGATGTCTTTTCTAGATTGTTAATAATGTACGTTTCGCCATCCGCTATCCGTGCTTTATCTTTTTTACTTAAACCTTCATTTATTGCTTGAATGCTATCTATAAGCTCCATTTTAATGCGCTCCTTTGAGAATTAATTATTTCATATTTAATTCTACATTTTTCGGAGCAAATTGTATATATAACTTGCCAAAATTATCAAAATAAGCAAGTAATAAAAAAGCCCCCACATTTGCAGAGACTTTTTGCTATATAATGAATTAAGAAATTATTGCTAGAATTTTCTCTGCCAACATCCTTATCATCGGCACCGACACTGCATTTCCTGCCTGCTTATATAAATGTGAATCAGCATACTCTTTTCCATTGTATTTTTGAGGAAGTTCATATCCGTCCCCAATTGGAAACCCTTGAAGTTTGAAAGTTTCGCAAGGCGTTAATTTTCGCACCCCATCTTTCACTTTTACAAGTGGTACGTTGTGTCCCCCCGTTCCCATGTTAGCCGTAAGGGTAGGGCAAACATCGCTTTTATTCTTACGGACATATTGACCTCGTCGAACTTGGTAAAACTGATGCATTTCATCTACCTGTTCAGCTAAGTTAATTCTAACGGCTGTTTCCTTCTTGTTGTCTTTATCAAAATCTTCTTCAGATACAAAATATATAGGATATTTTTCTTTTGTATAATAATATTTGCTTAAGGTTTTGGAGTCTGAGTCATAATCAATGATTTTTTTCACATCTTCTGCCCTCTGTTGTGAGGTCTTCTTAACTACAGATTTTTTAACATTATCAAAGAAAGTGAATTTGTCAGCATCTTCTTTATTTAAAAAGCCTGCTATGTAAATCCTTTCTCTATTCTGAGGCAAATCGGTAAAGTCCATTGTGTTTAAAACTGTTTCTTTTATTGTATAGCCTACCTTTTCAAGTTCAGATTTAATAACTTTGTAAGTCTGCCCTTTATCGTGTGACTTTAAGTTTTTGACATTTTCCAAAAGCAAAATTCTTGGCTTACCATGTATCTTGTCAAGTTGATTAATTAATTCAATTATGCTAAGAAACAAGATGCCTCGGTCATCCTCAAACCCTTTTTGACCTCCAGCGATGCTAAAGGCCTGACACGGAAATCCGCCATTAAGAATATCTATTCTTTCTGCTAAAATGTCTGGATGAATCTTAGTGTAATAATCAAAATTATTATCTCTGTTTTCAATGAGATCATTTAACTTTTTTTGTAACTCATCTTTTTCTTTTAATATATCAGATTTTTTCTTTTGCACTGGAGAATCCGTTTCTTCCAGTATTTCCTCATCGACTTCTGATTGATGTGCATCTTCTGCAATATCTGCCGGAGCAAAGGAATCAGAAGCAACGGTTGCTATTTCATTTTCAAGTTCGGTAATTCTCTTTTGTAAATTCTCAATTTCATCATCAACAAAAGATGGATTTAGTACCTTCCTTATGTCTCCTTCAATCAATTTGTGTTGAAAATTATTTCTATATGTTTCGCAGGCATATTGGTCTATTTCATTTGCCCATACTACCTCATAGCACGCTTCTTCATTTTTTGCTTGCTGAAATCCAAGGCATATACCACCAACCCCAGCAAATAGACTTCCAACTTTAAATTTTGAACTCATTTTCTTCACCTTTCGTTATGTATTCAAGGTTTATATTAACTAAGATATCGTCAAAAGTCCAGTAATAAAAGCGTGACTAATCAATAGTTTTTATTAACAAATACATCTAGAGCAGTTGTGTTAAATTTTTCAACATACAAATGAATTAATAATAATGGATTTCAATATCCGTCGAGGAAACCCATGTCACCTCAACATGTCCACCAACCTGTGCACCTACGTGTGCATACCACGCACCAAGTGCCTGCAAATCTCCATAGCCATGCATGTTTTTAGCATGGACATCACCAGCTTGTGAACAACCCGATGTTTTTACCTGACCATTAAAAAAACCATCTGTTGAAGTGCAGTTAAAAATATTATATCCTAAGCCAGTTCTAGCATTATTATCATTGAACAAGTCAAAATTTCGCGCCACATATGCTGGAATAGGTATATAGCCTTCACCGTAAATGAAATCCCTTGACCCAGTATAACGATGTGTTCCCCATTCCAAATGTGTTCTCTTTAACGTAATAGTATAAGTATTTCCTGCTATAGCCATGTAAACGCCTCCTTAATTTCTTACATAGTTTTCAAAATCAGCAAAACCCCTAAAGTCTCCCGCTTGAACGTAGTAGTTTTCCGCATCCATCCTCATCCTGCCGTTTAAATATGCACCTTGAGGTATGACAAAACCGTTGTTTATAATCTGTTTCAAATCACTATGTGTGATAAACCCCGGACTATCGTAATTCCACGTATGTTTCAGTATAATTTCTTCAAACTGATTCAAAGTGGGCATCTCTTGATTAATTAGACTACTTCCCCTTAATATTTCAGAGCAAAAAGGATTTATCCTCACAAGTACAAAAAAATCATAATTCGCGTTTCCAGTTTCAATATTAGGGATATATAAAGCATCTTTACTCCAATCCTTAGTTTCTAAAAGAAGCAAGTTCCCGAATGATTTCGTTGATTTTATTGAAATCCTGTTTACTCCATCAAAGAAGTCACATGAGTCCCATTTTCCTAAACTGTAAGTCTCAAGGTCTGGAACACCAATGTTTGGGAAATAATTGCAAATTAGATTATAAGCAGCAAATTCTGATAGCTTGCCTTGAAATGTATCCGCAAATATCTCGGAATTTCTTCTTGAGTGGGTTCCTCCGCTTCGCGTGCTTCTATGTTCACCAGATTTTCCATAAGTCATATCGAATGCAAATTTCGCTGCATCTCTTACAGTCGATTCCCTTAATGGATTATTAGGCGAAAATGATTTTTTTGATGTAATTGTAAATTGTGAACCAAGTTTATTAAAAGGCATTTTGCCACCTCCATTTGACAATAAAACTATTCCGCAAAATAATCTTCATATTTTCCTGCACTTGTAAAATCAATGGAATAGTTTTCTGCATCTTTTTTGTGTATTACCACTGAATCTATATTTAACCCAGCTAACTGTTCATAAGTCACAAGTTGGCCTTCTTTAATGTTAAGGACTTTTCTTAATAACCATTCACCCAAAGCTGAGTTTGGGTTTGACATAAGTGCTTTACTACCGTCTTGACATACTTTAGCGGAAATAAGTGTTCCGTCTGGTAATTCAAGGTTAAAAGGACAATCTCTTTCTGGGAAGAAATCCGGCGATTTTTTATGTACAGCTGAAGGAATAGATATATAGAGCTCATTCTCATTTCTTTTTCTGCCACTAGCATTCCATTGATTAAGTCCGCTTTTCTCAGGGACATATTTTTCATCATTTTTGATAGAATACAGTGGGAGATATACATGTGGTATATTCGGTTTAGTTCCTTTATAAACTGCGCCTGATGCATCTACCATAAGTTTTTTTAGTAGTAGATAAGGATTATCTATTATCTCAACATCAATGGAATAAATTACGTTCTTTGTATCAAACCGCTTATAGAGTACGCTTTTTGAGTTATTGAAGCTATATTCATTTACTCCGTCGGTAAAATAAACAACATTAGCACCATCTTTTGATACTGGGGTAATCTCAATTTTTTCAATATTCACTTTATCCATTTTTGTTTCTAAAACGTGAATCTTGCCAGAATCACGGACTGTGCAGTGATATATCATCTGATCTAATCCATGCATACGCATTGTTACATCAATTCTTTCATTTCTGAGTTCTGATACAGCACGAATTAAAGACTCTGTTTCAAGACCCGCATATGTCTTTCTTTTACTGTTAAATTCTGCCACTTTCTGCATACTCGAATTAGATGCAGTATTCAGGAAGGTTTTTATTCCTACGCCTATTCCATCTTTTGATGCATCGGCAGTACAGTCAGAACGAGATAGGTTCTTAGCATCTAAGCACATGCAGAAAAGATTTTCTGTTACCCTGTAATCTATATATGGTTGGCTATTATCTGAAAATAATTTCGATAATGAACCCATAATTTTCAAGTATGTGTAATACTCTTGAACTTTTTTTTCATTCTGCTTATCAATAAACAATATAGATTCACTCCTTAAACATTTACACAGTTTGATATATCAGCTGAGACGCTTTTCATCAAGTTATTTTTATGCAAGTATCCTTGCATGATTGACTTTGTGTCAACAAGGATGCCTGCAACTTTTTCATAAGATAAATTGTTAGATTTCCATTCAGAATGTGCATGGCCAATAAATTGACTTAAATCACTACCTCTAAATAAACCATTTTTTAAGTCTGCTGGCATTATAAAAGCATTAAAAATTTGCTCGAAAATAAATTTATCAGATGTATGCAGATACTCTCCATATGTAATCTGCTTATGAACTGAAGCAGTCTCAGGAAGATGTGAGGTTTCACCAGTGCAACCATATCTATAGTATTTTGCATCCAAAATATATACATCATTGTCTTGAATCATTATCGTATCTGGTTTTAAACTATGATTTACCTTATGCCCTTCAGCATTAATCAGACACCACTGTGTCCTCGGAAAATAGTTTTCTTTATCAGAAACGCCAAATGTTGAATCAACTAATTTTTCCCATATATATTCAAACCTATTTGTCCCTACTGTCCGAAACTGACTATCACCTTTTCCAGTGGAATTATTCAAAATAACGTTTAGCATATCTCTTAGTAATTCCTTGCTACGGTCATTGAATGTTTCATCTAGCTTTTTTTTAACAGTAGCCTCAAATAATATTTTATTAAATTTCACTTTTGGCATAGGATACTTTAAAGTCGAAAAAAGCCACCCTATCTGCTGAAAACTTATATGTACACAATACTTGTATATCTCAGCTATTAATGAATCTAAGTTGTTATTTGTGCCTCTGACAATATAGTCTAAGTACACGGCATGATTTTCTTGTATTAAGGCAGTTTTTTTGCTGATAGTTTTAGCCCAATTTATTTTACCTCTATATCCAGAATGATAAGCTACTTCATTCTCTGAGTAGTTACCGTTTGCTAAGAAGTGTTGAATAATTCTATAGTAAGCGAAAATTGGGAAATGATAATTGGTACTTCCATTGTCTTTTGTAGGTAACATAATATCAGATGAGGTATTAGAGAATTTATTAAGCACTCTAACTAGCAAAAGAATGTCACTTCTCAATTCACTATCATTATTTCCTAACCTATACCCCAATGGAAAAACAATTTCCGGAATTCCTGAAATCATTTTAATTCCTACAAAAGAGTCATTTATACTTCCTTCCGAAACTCTGCAAATACTATTTAAATTTACTTTACTCATTCTCGGTATCCTCATTTAAGGCAATACTACTTGCACTGTTTTGAGGAAATTCTATGTTAAACACCTCAAAATATTCTGTTTCAAACGCTTCTGTCAAAGATTCAAGTGTATTGAATTCTGATTTGAATATGCTATTTCTGCTATACTTAAACACATCATTCCACAAATACATAAGTACTTTTTCTGCAAATGCAGGATTATACTCAAGAACCCCATTCCTATCAAGAAGTTCGATATCATTTTGTGATACAAAGAAAGCACCTAATCTCTTATCCTCACTTGAGGATGAAGCGAAATCCTCAGATGTTATTACATTGTTAATTGTTTCAGCGAAGTCAAACCATGTTACATCACTTCCAAGTATGCAGTTATGTGCAAATGGTGCCACCTCTATTCTGTTGGGTATTTGTTTCATTTTCCAACGTCGCTTAAAAGCTGTGTCTAATGCGAAAACGCTTTGATCTGAAGTATTCATCGTCGCAATTATTGTTAGATTGTTTGGAATTTTTATTTTCTTAAAAGAATTATTTACATATACGGCATTTGAGATATCTAAATTGGTTATGCCATACATACTTTCACCAGATTCATTTCTATCAAGCAACTGAAATATATCACCAAAGATTGCAGGTGCATTACCCCTATTTAATTCTTCAATAATGAGATAAAACATCTCATCCGGATTGTCGCACGCTTTATCTAATATCCTTGTAAAAGGCCCGGCTGAAAAGGAGTATTCAAGGAGACTTAACTCACTATTTATCCTTGGTAGAATTTGACCTACGAAATCTGAGTAACTATAGTCTGGGTGAAAAACAACTCTCTCCATATGATCATCATCTAAGCAATATTCTCTTTGTATAAAATAACTTTTGCCACATCCCGGTACACCATAGAAAAGCAAGTTTTCTCCAACAATCTCAGTGTTATAAGCTTCATTGTTTTGACAAACAGCGGTTTCTCCGAAAACAAGATTTTTAGGAACCAATATTTCCATGCGTTCCTTTGCTTTTGCCATTATATCTTCAGGGATGACATTAGCTAGGTCTGTATCTAGGCTCGGGAAATAATCTAGAATGGCTCTAATGATAGCAATAGCCTGTTCGTCTGTGATTTTGTTTAATGCTTGATTCCTTTCTCCTTTTGTGCTTGGTCCTATATAGCTGTCATATGCCTTCTTGTAAGGTATAAAGTCTGATTTGAAAAGAGTCCTCGGCAATCGGGCAACAATTTTAAATTTGATTTTATAGTATTTTAGACTTTTAGCACTTGATGCATCGTACCCCTTGTCAATAGGACCAGACAGAGTTTTGCAAAGTGCAACAAGTCCTTTGTCCCAAGGTACACCGTCTCCACCAAATAAAAGAAATAGAGGCAATCCCGCCACAAAAGAATCTTCATAACTATTAATCCCAGACAATGTAATTTCATCAGTTCCTGATTGGAACAAACTTACTATTTCATCATCGTTTGTTTTTACTATAAAATATTCCATAGGCACTCCTAGTCCGCTTGACAGTTAATACGTGTGCTTAGCATTTTCCTTTTAGCACATGCTTATTGTAAATATTATATCGAAAAATGTCTGTAAATACAACCATATTATGCATATTGAATAAGGTTAATTTATTATTATAACCAACTAAAGTAAAAAATATAACCCTTTGCCAAAGACCTTAAAATATTTAACTTCAAAAAATCTACAAAACATTTTATAAAAAAGCGAAAAATCTGTAAGAGTATATAATTCTATTGTAGAAATACTAGATTTTTGGTGTTATTTGCGAATATTTTTTCGTGACACGCATTTGTCGAAGTAATAAAATGTGTTTATCAACTTAACCAACTATACAACGCTTTTAATAGATAATTTTGTAACAATGTTATATCAATATTTAGAAAGGGTTAGTTTTATGAAAAATTATCGCCTTGTCATTTGCCTAAACTATACAGGAATTGTATCAAAGATAAATAAACGAGACCGCCTTGAAAAATTAGGGCGGTCTTATTTATTGCCTTGTCGAAAAAGCTAGATTTTCGGGTTATTATGTACTTTGGTTAAAACTAAAAAACGAGGATACAGCACACCTTTATTCACAAAGGATGTACTGTGTCCTTTTGTGCTTTTTTCATAGTAATTGGCACTGTTTCACAGCCAAATATCCATGAACCCTCCTTTCTTTGAAATTTCAAGGAAAGGAGGTGAATTCCATGAATAAAGATTACTACATCTGGCTTGATGGCATTCAGGTACCAGTTACAGAAGAAATGTACCGTACATATAAACGTGCCGAGTGGCGCGAAGAAAAACAGCAAGCAGTTCGCTCACAAAGAGAGAGTTCTTTTGAATTCATGTCTGAAAACGATTTTGATGGACAAGCTGTCGCAGACCAAATGCTTGTTGATGATATTGTCGCTGATAAGATATTGTTGGAAGAACTATATGCAGCACTGGCTGAGCTGACTGAAGATGAACAAAGGCTTATAAACTCGCTATACTACAAAGAACGCTCTGAACGTGATTTAGCAAAGGATATGAATGTGGTTTGTCAACACTTATTTATACAATTTTTATTCGGACATAGTTGTTTGTACTTCGCTTATATCTATTGCAATTTTATTCTCTTTGTCAGTATAATTATTTGCTTTGCTCAATCTATATTCTATTGGTGACATGTTATT